>DREN01000385.1 GCA_011051075.1 Deltaproteobacteria bacterium
GGCATGCTCCTGTCTGAAACCCGGGGGGATCCCTTTCTCAACGAGTACGACACCATCATTGTGGACGAGGCCCACGAGCGAAGCCTGAATATCGACTTTATCCTGGGGATACTGAAGACCCTGCTCAAAAAACGTAAGGACCTGAGGCTCGTTATCACCTCCGCCACCATTGACACCGAGAAGTTCTCCCTGGGCTTTGACCACGCCCCGGTGATAGAGGTATCCGGCCGCACATATCCGGTCTCCGTGGAATACCTGCCCGTAGATCCTGAGGAGGAGGCCAGGGGTGAGACAACCTACGTGGACATGGCTATCAGGGCAGTCGAGAAGGTCTGGTCCAGAAAAGGGTCCGGAGATATCCTGATCTTCATGCCTACGGAGCAGGATATCATGGAGACCTGCGAGCGCCTGGAGGCCCGCAACATGAAGGGGACCCTTGTACTTCCCCTTTTCGCCAGGCTTCCCGCTGCACAGCAGCGCAGGATATTCGCCCCTTTCAGAGGACAGAAGATCATCGTCTCCACAAACGTTGCCGAGACCTCCCTGACCATCCCCGGCATAAGGTATGTGATCGACACGGGGCTGGCCCGGATCCCCCGCTATCTTCCCAGGACCCGCACCACCAGCCTCCCTGTGACCCCCATCTCAAAGAGCAGCGCGGATCAACGTAAGGGGAGGTGCGGAAGACTGGAAAACGGGGTGTGTATCCGGCTGTACTCCCGGGAGGACTACGAGGCCCGTCCTGAATTCACAGACCCTGAGATCCTCAGATCAAACCTGGCCGAGGTGATCCTGCGCATGACCTCTCTCGGGCTGGGACACATCAACTCATTCCCGTTTCTGGATAGGCCAAACCAGCGCAGCGTGAAGGACGGGTTCGATCTCCTGGTGGAATTAGGGGCCCTTTCGCGAAAGAACGGGGAAACCTCCCTCACTGAAAAGGGCCGCATCATGGCCGGGATGCCCATTGATCCAAAGATCTCCCGCATGATACTCGAGGCCCGGGATGAGGGCTGCGTCCACGAGGTCTCCGTAATAGCCTCGGCCCTGAGTATTCAGGATCCCAGGGAAAGGCCCCCTGAAAAGGCCGCAGAGGCCGACAGGCTCCACGGCCGGTTCACACACCCCGACTCGGATTTCATGACCCTCCTGAACCTGTGGAACTACTACCACCGTTCATGGGAGAAGCTCAAAACCCAGAACAGGATGAGGAGGTTCTGCAGGGAGCATTTCCTCTCCTTTCCGCGCATGCGGGAATGGCACCATATCCACCGGCAGCTCACGGATATACTTGAGGAACAGGGGATCAGTACTCGGGAGAGCCGTTCGGAACTCTCAGAGAAAGACCGCTATGCGGGCATCCACCGTTCCGTCCTGAGTGGGTATCTCTCCAATATCGCCGTGAAAAAGGAGAAGAACATCTATATGGCGGCCAGGGGGAGAGAGGCCATGATCTTTCCAGGTTCAACCCTCTTCAACAGGGGGCCCGAGTGGATCGTGGCCGCTGAGATGATAAAGACCTCCAGGCTCTTTGCGAGGACCGCCGGAAAAATAGACTCCGACTGGCTTGAAAAACTGGGAAGGGGCCTTTGCAAGTCCTCCTACTCCGATCCCCACTGGGAAAAGAAGCGGGGAGAGGTCCGTGCCTGGGAACAGATAAGCCTGTACGGTCTCGTTATCGTGCCCCGAAGGGCAATCTCCTACGGACCCATAGACCCGCGCCTGTCCCACGAAATATTCGTGAGGTCCGCCCTGGTGGAGGGGGAGGTTGACAGGCCCCTTGCCTTCCTTGCGCATAACAAGAGCCTCAAGGAGAAGGTCAGGGAGATGGAAGAAAAGGTCCGGAGGCGGGGTATGCTGGTAAGCGACGAGGTGATCGCAGAGTATTACTCGGAAAGGCTGCCCGGGATCAACGATATCAGGACCCTGAGAAAGGCGATCAAAGACCGGGGCGGGGACCACTTTCTCAGGATGACGGAGTCTGATCTGGTAATAACCTATCCCGACGAAACAGAGCTTGCCCAGTACCCGGACAAGATGACTATCGGTCCGGGCACCCTTGAGTTTTCCTATAGATTTGCCCCGGGCAACCCGGACGACGGGGTAACCATGCGGGTCCCCTCCGGCATGGCCTCCAGTGTTTCCCCCCATTGCCTGGACTGGGTGGTGCCCGGTCTCTTCCGTGAAAAGATAACCGCCCTTCTCAAGGGCCTGCCCAAGCAGTACAGAAAACAGCTCGTCCCGGTTTCAAGGAGTGTGGATATTATAGTAAGGGAGATGGAGAGGAGATCGGAGCCCCTCCTCTCCACCCTTGGAGACTTCATATATCACCGCTTTGGCGTGCATATCCCCGCGTCCCAGTGGCCTGTTTCAGAGATTCCGGACCACCTGCACATGCGCATCGCAATTACAGATGACCGGGGCAGGGAGATCCGCGGAGGCAAGGATCCCTCTATTCTCTGTGAATATCCGGGCCGGGCGGCCGCACCGGCACTGGCGGAGCCGGATCTCTGGGAAAAGGCCAGGAGAAAATGGGAGAGAAGACAAATCACTTCATGGGATTTCGGGGACCTGCCCGAGGCTGTTTCCCTTGGAAAAGGCCTTGTGGCCTATCCCGGGCTTGAGGCGGGATCGGACGGGATAAGGCTTTCTATCTTCAGGGAGAGCGGACAGGCCGCCAAGGCCCACAAAAGGGGCGTCAGGGCCCTTTTCACCATCCGCTTCAGAAAGGATCTAAGGTTTCTCAAGAGGGATCTCCGGCTTCCTGAAAGGGCTTCTCCAGGGGCCTTCCACTTCGGTGGACTCAAGGTCGTGGAAGAAATGATGTACAACAGTCTCATTGACAGGTTCTTCCTGACGAACATACGGACACAGGAGGGTTTCCAGACCCGCGCTGCCCGGCAAGGCCCCCTGATCCTTTCTGAAGGGCGCTCCCTCATGGAGCGGACCGTCAAGATCCTGGAAGCGTATCATGGTGTGAGGGAAAGCATCCGTATGATCCGCACCGCAAACGGGGCGGGTCAACCGATCCTCTCCTTCTGTGCACTGATCACGAGAGAGCTACAGGGCCTGGTCCCGGAGGATTTTCTTGACAGATACGCCCACGAACGCCTGGACCAGATCCCCCGTTATCTCAAGGCCTTGAAGATAAGGGTGGAACGGGGGGCTTACAACAGGGAAAAGGACAGGGAAAAGGCAGACCGTATAAGGCCCTTTAGAGAGGCCCTTCAGAGGAACCTCCCCTCTATTTCCTCCCACGCCTCCCCGGAAAAACAAAGGAGCTTTGAGGAGTTCTTCTGGATGGTGGAGGAGTTCAAGGTCTCTGTCTTTGCCCAGGAACTGGGCACGCCCTTTCCCGTTTCCGCCAAACGGCTTGAAAAAAAGCTCAGGGAGCTTGAAAGGATGGTGTAGGAGCGGGGCACGGACCACCAACGTAGATCCCACATTCACAATTGCTCAAGTCTAACCCCGCAGCTCCAAATTTTTCTTGACACGCAGGAAAGGGGTCATCCATGCCCTTCAAAAGGGATTCAGACATCCAGCCCATGGAAATCGAGGGGGCTTTTGGCCTCCTTGATGGTCCGGCTCCTGATGGTGTGGGTGTAGACCATGGTGGTCCTCACGTCGCTGTGACCCAGCAGCCCCTGAATGGTGCGGATATCGTAGTTGGCCTGCAGCAGATGACTGGCAAAGCTATGCCTGAACGTATGGGCCGAGGCCCGCTTCGGGATCCTCGACCGGTTGACCGCCTTCTTTATGGCCTTCTGGAGATGGGTCTCGTGGACATGGTACCGTTTGAGGACCCTCTCATCCGGGACAAAGGTCAGAGTCTTGGCCGGGAAGAGCCATTGCCAGACAAGCTCCTTTCCGGCATTCTTGTACTTCCTGCCCAGCGAGTCAGGCAGAAAGGCCCCTCCATACCCTGAATCAAGATCCCGGCCGTGGAGATCGATTACCCTTTCAAGCTGATCTTTTAATTCCGGGATCACTGTTTCAGGGAGGGGTACGGTCCTGTCCTTCTTCCCCTTTCCGTCATGGACCGTCAGGATACCGGTGTCAAAATTGAGACAGCCCACCCGCAGGTTTACGCATTCAGAGAGGCGAAGGCCGCATCCGTACAGTAATTTAACCATTAAATCAAAGGGATCGGAAAGATTGGAAATGATAGTGTCGATCTCTTCCCGTGATAAGACCACAGGGATGTAGGGCTTTCTCTTGGCCCTCGGTACATCCTTTATTTCTCCAAACTCCTTCTTCAGGACATTCTTGAAGAGGAATAAAAGGGCGTTGAACGCCTGATTCTGAGATGAGGCGGATACATTTCTCTTTACGGCCAGGAAGGTTAAGAAGTCTTTCACGTCAGAGGCGGACAGCAGGCGGAAATCCTTGCTCCGTGTGTAGCTCTGCAACTGTCTGACCCACGACCTGTAAGACTTCAGGGTCTTGGGGGAGTAATGCCTCAGTCTGATTTCAGCCGTCAAACCGTCATAAACAGGCGCCCAATCAGCGTTTGTGAGCCTTAAACTCTCATTTTTTCTTGCTAATTGTTCAGTTTTGTTTTTTAATGGAGGTGTCTTTTCAGAGTTGACCGGTCCTTCTAATTCAACGAACAACGATACAGCGTGATACCCCTGCTTTTGCTGTTGGGGAGTCTGGTTTTTGTCCCTTAATTTTTCAATAAAAAGACTAATGCTTTCCCTCTCAAACTCGTTTAAATGATATTTTTCACAAAAATCCAGATAGTACCGGAGCCACTTCCGGTAATAAACATGGGCACCCCTGGGGACCGCCTTACTCATCAAATGTTCATCGTAAAGGGCCCTTATACGTGCAGGAATCTGTTTCATGAGTGACTAAACCGCTTTCTGTTTATCACGCTATTTTGAATACTATGCATTTAGGAAAACAATAAAGTATGCGATGAAACCTTGTCAAGAGTTTTTTCTTGACACTAAACGGAAACTATATAATCACTTGTTGCCGGCGGCTGCGCCGCCGCCAATGCGGAGCTGAGTAAACTCAAGTGACTGGTAGCGGCTTGCGCCGCAACCAGTCACTTGAGCCGACTGCGCGCGACCCGGAGGCAAGCTTGCTTGCCTCCGGCCCGTGCTCGCGGCTCAGCTCCGCATTATAATTCTATCTCAATACTTAAGTGGCCTTAATGAAAAATCGAATTGCTGTCAGCTTTCAAGGTAATGATTGTCTTAGGATAATCCCAATGCCAGCAAAAAATGGGAATGCGGAAGTTAAATTTCATTTTTTTGATGACTCATTCATAATCAGGAAGTTTGATTTTAACAACGAAATAGGTGGCTTGATATACAACCCGACAGATCATGGTCAAGCTGAACATGAGATATCATATCACAGTGCCAATGAACAC
>DREN01000128.1 GCA_011051075.1 Deltaproteobacteria bacterium
CCCCAATTTGAGTTCCCTCATGGAGGTCCGGGCCCCCCGGCCGTAACCCCTGCTTTCCATGGCCAGGGCCAGATCTTCTGCCCTCTGAATAGAGTTGTTCAGAAGGGGTGTCAACAGGAACAGTATGCTTCGGGTCCTTTTCCTGAGACCCCCGGTGCCGAAGGAGGCGCCGCGGGCCATCTGGGCCTCGCGGATCATCCGGATCTCTTCAAGGAGGGTGGGGACGAACCGAAGGGCCAGGGAAACCATGAATGCGACGTCCCTGGACGAGATTCCTAGAATATTCAGGGGGCGCAGCAACCATTCGAGGCCGCAGACCAGTTCGGAAGGCGAAGTGGTGAAGGTCAAGAACGAAGCGCTCATGAGAAGCAGGGCGAACCGCCAGGTCACGAGAGTTCCTTTGTGGAGGCCTTGGTATGTGACGGTGATCCGCCAGTCCGGAAAAGGCGGAATGGGAGCGCCCCCGGTGAACAGGAGATGGATCCCGAAGAGGAGCAGTAGAAATGGCAGGGCAGGTTTCAATGCCCGGAGGAACGCGCCGGCCGGGATTCGGGATACGGGAATGAGGGAGAGAAGGAACAGGGTGAAAATGGCTGCTGCCGCCGGTTGGGAATTGAGGATCACGAGGCTCAGGAGGATCACGCTGAGGGCCTTGGTCCGAGGATCCAGGCCGTGAATCAGGGAGTCTGAAGGAATGAATTGACCAAGGGCGTACATCAGCTTTCCTTTTGCCCCTCTCTGGGGTGCGGGATCAGGGCCGACAGGGCCCAGCAGGCGTCTTTCACGCTCAGAACCCCTGGGGGGACGTCGACACCTGTCCGGCGTAGTCTCCAGAAAAGATCCGTTACGACCGGAACGTCCAGACCCAGGTCCCGGAGCTGTTCCAGTCTGGAAAAGACCTCTCTTGGGGTCCCTTCCAGGACGATTCGGCCCTGGTCCATGACAAGCACCCGGTCTGCGCCCGTGATCTCGTTCATATCGTGGGAAACGTGGATCACGGTGAGCCCTTGCTCATTAAGCGTCTTGATTGTGCCGAGAACCCGCCTTCGCCCTCCCGGGTCTAGAAAGGAGGTGGGTTCGTCAAGGGCGATGTGGCAAGGGTCCATGGCCAGGACCCCGGCAATGGCCACCAGTCGTTTTTCCCCGCCTGAAAGGGCATGGGGAGGGCTCTGTGCATATGAGACCATTCCCACCGTCTCAAGGGATCGTCGCACCCTTCTGCGGATCTCCGCGGGAGCCAGGCCCAGGTTCCCGGGGCCGAAGGCGACGTCTTCTTCCACGGTCATCCCGACGATCTGGTTGTCCGGGTTCTGGAAGATCATCCCTACCCTTTGCCTGATTTTTTCAAGGGACTTCGGGTCCCTGGTGTCCAGTCCATCCACCAGCACGGTTCCCCGGGTGGGAAGGAGCAACCCATTGAGGTGCCTCAACAGGGTGGTCTTGCCGCATCCGTTAGGACCCACCAGAGCCACATACGATCCATCCTCGATTTGGAGGTCAATCCCCCGGAGGACCGGCTCCTTTCCCTTGTCGTAAGCAAAAACTAGGTCTTTGATCGTGATCATAATCGCCCCGTCCTCCACCTGATCCTGTTTCTTAACTTCATGGTCACGAGTGTTGCGGCCAGGATCTTCAATGCGTCTCCGATCAGAAAAGGAAACAGTCCTACTGAAAGGGCCTTAGCGAGTGTGAACTTGGCCACGAGCATCAGTTGAAGGATTCCCAACAGATAGATCGCGGCGTAACCCAGAATCATGGAAAAAACGATCCATGCAAATCCGGGCTCCTTCTTGATATCGATGAGTCTTCCGATAAGATACGCCCCGGCCACGAACCCTATGAGGTATCCACCCGTAGGACCGAAGAGAACACCGAGTCCCGCCTTGCCTCCCGCAAATACAGGCAGACCGATGATCCCCAGCAGGATATATACGGCCTGGGCCAAGGCCCCGAGGCCTCCTCCCAGGAGGGCCCCGGATAGGGCCGTGAAAAGGGTTTGAAGGGTGATGGGGACGGGTGGAAGAGGTATGATGACGTAAGCCCCCACAGCCGTGATCGCCCCGAGAAGAGAGGCGTAGATCATTGCCCTCAAGGAAATGCCGGTACTTTTCATTGGTTGTCTCCTTTTTCAGCCAAGTTGCGGGATCTTAGTTTGGTCGAAGGTTCCTCGCTCAGGATGTCTCCAGAGAAGATGTGGTGTTCTTCGCCCCGATCATCGACCAAGATCAGGCACCCGCTCGGGTCTACATCGGTGGCCGTTCCGGCAAGTATTCCACCTACAGTCTCCACCCTGACCCTCTTTCCCAGCAAAAGGGAGAGTTGTTTCCAGCGGCGCAGGATTGGATCGAAACCGCTCTCCTGGAAGATCCAGTAATACTTCTCACACCAGCGAAGGAAGCCCTGGATCAAGGAGGTCCTCGAGAATTCCGCGCCGGTCTCCCGGAGTAGTGAAGTGGCCCGGGTTTTCAGGCTGGCGGGAAATGACCGGGTATTGACGTTAAGACCGAGGCCGAGAACCAGGTATTCGACTGCGTCCATCTCGGTCGCGATCTCCGTGAGAATGCCCGCCAACTTCCTGCCACCCACGAGAAGATCGTTCGGCCACTTGATCTTGACATCAAGGGATGAGATCTCCATGACGGCCTCCGCAACAGCTACGGCTGCGAGGAAAGTGATCAGGGGGGCCTCGCTTAGAGGAATCCTGGGTCTCAGGATCAACGAGGCATAGATCCCTTCGCCCACCGGAGAATACCATTTCCTCCCCAGCCTGCCCCGACCCTTCCCTTGGGCCTCAGCCACCACGAGGGTGCCTTCCGGGGCACCGGCGGCAGCAAGATCCTTTGCGACCTGGTTCGTCGAGTCCGTGACCTCGAAGTAGCGGATTTTCTCCTTCCCAAACCGGCGGGTATTGAGCCCTTCGAGGATCTCCCTGGGAAAAGGACGGTCGGGGATTTTTTCAAGGAGGTAACCTTTTTTGGGAGAAGAAAGGATTTCGTATCCTTCCTCCCTGAGCCTGCGGATGTGTTTCCATATGGCCGCCCGGCTCACGGAAAGTCGTGAACTGAGATCTTCGCCGGATACCCATCGTCCTTTTTGGCATTTCAGGGAATCCAACAAGATTTCCCTGATTGACATGGCTGCGGTTCCTCCGACAATGTGATTATTTGATTCGCGTGTGGATAACAGTGGGATCTTTTTTTGTCAACCAAAAAAAGTTGTATGGTTTACAATGGAATTTCCCAGGGCTCGTTTTTGGTGTTGAACCCATAGCGGGATCCGATGGCGCAACCCCGCCGCGGTCTTTCATTCACGCTTGATCACAGCCGGTAGAAAGACAAATCACAAAACTAACAATGTGTTTCGAGGGTATCACGGGTACCCGGTGATTTGGCGGATGGCCTGGTAGAGGGGTTGGAGTCGGCCATAAAGTTTCTTGTACACGCTTTGGTATAACTGGTCATAAATCCGGTGGGCCCGGTCTCTGGGATGAAACACATGCTGGATCCTGGTCATTCTGTTAACAGCAGTTTCAAAATCTGGATAAAGGCCGATGCCAACTGCAGCATCTATGGCTGCCCCCAGGCCCGAGGTTTCATGGGTATGAGGCCTTTCAACGGGCAGGCCAAAGATGTCAGCAGCGATCTGGACAGCCTGATCACTCTGGGCCCCGCCGCCACAGGCTCGCAAGGCCCTGATCTCCACCTTTGCCCTCTTCTCAAACCTCTCCTTTCCTTCCCTTAAACCATAGGCTATTCCCTCGATTATGGCCCTGTAAAGGTGAGCCCTGGTGTGCACATCACCAAACCCAATGATGGCCCCCTTTGCCTCGGGGCCAGGCTCCCGGATGCCGGGTGTCCAGTATGGCTGAAGGATCAGGCCCATGGAACCTGGTGGGATTGATGATATCATTTCATCAAGAATAACCTCTGGGGCCACACCCTTTTGTTCTGCAACAATCCTTTCCCTGTGGGCAAATTCCTGCTTGAACCAATTAATCATCCAGTATCCGCGCGCAATCTGCACCTCCATACAGTACTGCCCTGGGAGCGCAGAAGGATAGGGGGGCAAAAAGCGGATGGCCTCAACATAGCGGCGGTTGTTGGCATTAATAGTGGCCGTGGTACCGAAGCTGAGGGTTGCGACATCTGGGGAGAGGCAGCCTGCGCCAAGAACCTCGCATGCCTTGTCCGCGGCAGCGGCGATGAGGGGTAGGCCTTCGGGGATCCCCGTTTCGTTGCTGGCCTCTTTTGTGATGACACCTAGAGACTTGGTAGGTGGGATTAGGTCTGGAAGCATTTGGGGATTTACGCGCACCGCCTTCCACTTCCAACTGCGGGGCGATGCCCACTTAAGCCTCTTGTAGTCAAACGGGAGATAACCCACCTGGCAGCCAGTTGAATCTACAAATTTTCCGGTGAGCCGGTAAGTGAGGTACCCTGATAACAGGAGAAATTTATGGGTTTTTTCCCAAATCTCGGGCTGGTTTTCTGCTATCCAGTTGGCCTCGGCCTGAGAGCGGAAGTAATCTATGGTTTGCTTTTGCCTGACCAGCGTGAAGAGGGTTTCCCAAAATACCCCCATTGGGGGCAGGTGGTGCGCCACCCTCTGGTCCAACCAAATAATTGCGGGCCGAAGCGGTTTACCTTCCTTATCAACGTTTATTAGGGTGCCGCGCTGGGTGGTGAGAGCAACGGCCTTAATGGCCTCTTTGTTCACACCAATTTCAGTCAAAAGAGTATTGCAAGCGTCGCACAGCGCATTCCAGTATACCCCTGGATTCTGCTCTGCCCAGCCTGGTTGTACTGAAAAATATGGTTCAATGGCGACCTGAGCTTTGGCAAATAGATTGCCTTCTAAATCAAACAGGAAGGCCCGCACACTCTGGGTTCCGCAGTCAATTGTGATGATATGGGTCATGGTGGTCCTTGTGAACCCACAGGCTTTTAAGTAAGTCTTGCAGTTAGGTTAATCCTGTTTGAAAAAGCTCTATGTTAACATCCCTGGCCGCTTGCGCCAAAGCTTGGTCAAGCGTGGCCAGTGGCAAGCCTTTCCTCATGGCAAGGTCCAAGTATGAGGCGTCATAAGTGGACAGGCCGGTATCCCTTGCCAGCAAGTAGATTTCCCCCATCAGCCTATCGGGGCTTTCCTGCTCGATATCTATTGGCAATTGGTAAAGCAAGTCCAAAAATTCCATGCAATCAGACCTTTTAAGCCTCCCCTTTCTTTCGGCAACAACCAAGACGTTCCCCACCTCAAGGGGCCAGATGGAAGGAACAATAGCACGGACGTCTTGAAGTGAGTCCAAAACCTTATCTGCATATTGATTTGATTCATCTTCGAAGCACCACGCCATTACCACAGAGTTGTCCAACACA
>DREN01000257.1 GCA_011051075.1 Deltaproteobacteria bacterium
AGGATATACAGGACAGATTTCACTCGGGCACGGGGCCTTCTTTGGGGTTGGGGCGTACACCGCTGCGATCTTAGCCACAAAGGGGGGGGTCCCTTTTTTGTTAACAGTGCCGATTGCGGGGATAGCATCGGCCGCGGTGGGAATGGTCTTCGGTCTCCCTTCAGCCCGGCTTAAACACCTATACCTCTGTATTGCCACACTGGCAGGGCAATTCATCATTGAATATGTCTTGGTGCAGTGGGAGGGCCTCACAGGGGGCGCCGAAGGGCTCGTAGTTCCAGGTGCTAATCTTTTTGGTCTGGATCTTGGTGATGACCGAACCTTTTTTTACGTAATATTCGCCTGTTTTGTTTTAATGGCGCTGATAGCCGTTAATCTGATTCGCACAAAGATCGGTCGGGCTTTTATTGCTATCCGAGATAATGACCGGGCCGCTGAGGGCATGGGAATTCCGATCTTCCCATATAAACTCCTATCCTTTGCCATAAGCTCCTTTTACGCTGGTTTTGCCGGGGCCCTTTTTGCCTACTACACCATGTCTATCACCCCTGAACCGTTTAATCTGGGCCTATCCATTGAATATATTGCCATGATCATAATCGGGGGGCTTGGAAGCATCCCAGGCGCTGTGTTCGGCACGGTATTTATTGTTGGTCTTAATGAACTGTTGAGTCATATAACAGAATACCTGATGAATGTAGGCTTCACCACCGGGGTAGCGTTGACGATTGCCCCTCTCCGTGAATTCGTATATGGCCTGGCCATAGTCCTGTTTATCATCTTTGAACCAAAGGGCCTTGCAGAGGTGTGGCGCATTGTGCGGTCCAGTTTCAGACTGTGGCCATTCTCCTACTAAGGGTTTTAAACCATGCAAGATAATGTCAGACTATTGATAAATAATATCAGCGTTGTTTACTCCGACGTAATACAGGTCCTCAAGGGCGTGTCCCTTACCGTCAGAGAGGGGCAGGTAGTTTCTCTCTTAGGAAGCAACGGGGCCGGCAAGACTACCACCCTCAAGGCAATTTCAGGCCTGCTCAAGCCTGAAAACGGCAAGGTCACAGAAGGCTCAATCGAGTATGACGGGAAACATGTGCAGAATTCCTCTCCCGAAGAGATCACGCGGAAAGGGATCATTCAGGTCTTAGAAGGAAGACAGGAATTCAAATATCTCACCGTCGAAGAAAATCTGAGGGTGGGGACTGCCACCCGTTGGACCAAACCATATCAGAAAGACTTGGAAATGGTTTATGGCTATTTCCCCGCTTTACTTGCAAGGAAAAGGGCCTTGGCAGGCTATTGCAGCGGCGGTGAACTCCAGATGCTTGTGATAGGGAGAGCGCTGATGGCCCACCCAAGACTCCTGCTTTTAGATGAGCCATCCTTAGGTCTTGCCCCGCTTCTTGTTAAAGAGATATTTCAGATTATTAAAAGAATAAATGAGGAGCAGTCCACAACATTAATGGTGGTGGAGCAAAACGCTAATATGGCCCTCCAGATTGCCCACTATGGATATGTGATGGAAAACGGGAAGATCGTTATGGAAAGCAGCGCAGAGGATCTGCGTGAAAACCCGGATGTAAAAGAATTTTATTTGGGCACCGCTGCTTCAGGAGACCTCAAATCATACAAAAACGTGAAAGCTTATAGACGCCGTAAGCGTTGGCTCTAAGATTGGGCACAAAATAAGGCGTGACCCCCTACCTGAACTTCAAACGGCCTGCACCTGGTTCCCTATATCGATCCATCCACCATTGGAGAGCTAAGCTTCATGGGTTCCACCAATTTCCTTCCAAAAGAGACCTTTTGGCAAAAGGACCCCTTTCAATTTATAAACCCGGACGAATTTGAGGCACTGGGGATCGATCCCGCATATGTGCCCGTAGGCACCTGTGTCTCCTTCAAGCACCCGTCGCAACTGCGGAGCAGATTCGGGGGCAACGCCTATGGGGTCGGCCTTTTTGAAGACTACGACCGGCTAAAACCTAAGGAGATAAAGCAGCTCCATTCCATCGAACTGGAAAACCCTGAGGAAATTCGCGCCTACTACAGGGAACTCAATGAGATATACCGCAAGATGGGACTTCTCATCAGGTTTTCCAGCCAAGGGAAAAGGTACTACCTGATCCCCATCCATCTCATATCCAACTCCCTCATCCACATCAGGGCAAGGGTAGAAGAGATCAGCAAGGTCATCGGTTTCCACAGAAAAAAGTATCTGAAGGAATCCTACACCATAGGCGTGCTTTCCCATCACGACGATCTGATCCTGAACGAACTTTCCTTCCGGTTCATGGAGCATAACCTCATTGCCCTGGACTCCCTTGATAAGCTTTCCCGGGCCGAGCAGGGCCTGGATCTGGTCATCCTTACCAGCGATATATATGAACTGGCCCTCATGGAGGAGTTTACCCATCTGGCACAGGAGACCCTTTCAAAGACCCGGCTCGATCTGTACTGCACATACCTCATCTGGAAGGTCCGGAACCTGCTCAAACCTGACGGTGAGGTCTTTCTGATCGCAGACCATTTCACACCCAGGACCAACCAGACCACGGAACTTGTTTTCAAGACGAGGGAGGAAGAAAAAAACTTTGCCCTGTTCAGCCATATTTTTACGACCAGAAAGAAGTACAGGATAAGGGATCATGCCGTAACCGTGAACATCTTTGATTTCCAGAAATATTTGAGCGGTTCCTATGTGGAGAGAGAGGTAGTGGATACCCTATTAGGGGGAAAATCCTTTGAAGAGATTACCCTTCAGGAAATAGACGACCTTCCATACCTCAACTCCCGAACCGCGGACTGGCCCTTTTCTTTTGATCAGAAAAAGATCTGGACCAGGCTGTTTGAGAATTTTTTTGACAGGATATTTCTTAAGCCCGTGGTCCCGGACGCTGTGAAACAGGAGTGGAAAAAGAGATTTTCATGTAAGGACTACTCCCCCAATTACATGATGATCTACCTTGGTCAGAAAAAATCCCTTGAAACCAGCATAGAGGAGCTTAAGCAGGATGTAATGCAGTCTGGCCTGAGCGGTTGTCAGATAGAGCTCCTGGCCGACTACAAGGACTCCTTTGAATATCTGATTCAGACCCTCCGGGTGGTTTCAGGAAGGCTCAAAAGGGGGAGCTATCAGGTCCTTCCCCAGATCTTTGCCGACCGTCTGAAGCAGCCCCTGGAAAATAAGAGCAGGAGATTCAAGGCCCTCAACCACGTTATCAGGCTGACCACAAAAATCAACCGCCTTGAGAGGATAAGGAATTACCTGAACCCTGACAATATAGAGGGTCAGAGGACGAAACTCCTTGAGAACCTCGACGTGCTTTCCCTTTTCGGGTTCAGTTATGAGGAACTGAAGGAGGTTCTTCTCATAGTCCTGGGACACACTGCCCTGGGAAGGATAATATCGGGCAAGGCGACCGAGAAGGCCCTGAAGCCTGTCTCTGACCTGGCCCGCACCTATGATCCCCATCAGGCCCTGAACCTGCTCCGTTACTGCCGTCTCATGACCCTGGCCGAAACAGAGGCGGCCCGGGGATCTGAACTAAGCCATGAACAGCTATCACAACTCTTTGACGTTTATGAATCCACCGTAAGGGTAGTGGTCAACCAGGAACTGGACTGGGACCAGCTTCTGGATGAAAAAATAGCCTCCATGGGAGGGATACACAACAAGATCATCCAGAAGATCCTCATGATGATGAATTACTTCGAGTTCCTGGATAACTGGAGCGAACTGAGAGACAAAGGGCAGATGGAAAAGGAGGCCCTTGCAGACTACGATAAACGGAAACTGGATCGAATTGAAAACGTCATAAGGCTTGTTGCCACCATGGAAGAATTTGAAGAGATGTACCTTAAGCTGGATCCCCTTCAGCTTCCCCTGTTTTACAGGAGGTTCCTGGAGATGGAGTTTCACGGGACAGGGCATCTCTTTAAAAGGATGAACAGCAGAAACGTTTTTGTGCTCCTCTGGATAGCGGTAATTCTGGCCCAGGGGGAAATCATCAACTTCAACCCGATTCTGGCCGATGTTGATACAGGGGAGATGGAAGAGCGGGTGAAAAAGGTGGAGGAGGAAGCCCTCTCCATCAATATAGAACACCTGGATCTGACCATTCTCAGACAGTTTGGAGACCAGTTGAGACAGGAGAGGTCCTCATTTATAATGGGCACAGGTTTTCACCTGAGCATCTTTTCTGAGACAGAGGCCCTGGAGATCGCCTACAAAGATATATCCAGAGATATTGACAAGATTTCCGCCCTTCCGGGAAAGATATTTTCCCGGCCGGTATCTGAAATACCCAAGGAGGATCTGAAGACCCTTGAGAAGCTCTTCTCCGACCTTGAGACCTTTTTCCAGAGCCACCTCAGAATAATCAGGGAGAAAGATTCCCAACTGAAGCTGCCCGCAAGGCAGAAGAGGTGGTTTGAGGCGATCAGGGAACTGAGAGAAACCCTGAGGACCCATTTCCTTAGAGTCCTTTTTCGCCCTGAGCACCTGTACAGCGATCTTGCGCTCCTTTTCTATAACGCCCCATCCCTCCTTGCTTTTCTGCTCCCCGAGTTCATGGCGCTCAGGGACCTGAACATCTCCGGCCACATTTACCTGACCTATCCTGTCACCGATTATATCCTTGCTGCAACGAGAAAGTTCCAGGCCTTGGCCTCACATGACAAACAGGACTTCCAGGACATAGGGTTTCTCCACAGGCTGGCCCAGAAGGAATTCGGGCCCATGGCAGCCGGCATAGTGGGGCTCAGCGAGGTGCAGATTGAAAATCTCACGACTATTATCGAGGGCTTCAGACACAACGCCCCTCTTTTCAACGCGTTGGCCAAATCGTTCATATTCCAGGACCTGGGCAGGATGCCGGCCTTAAGAAAAAAATACGGCAAGGAAGTCAACCTGGTGGACCTTGCAGGGGCGAGCGCCCTCTTCGCGGAGAGGGAAAGGATCGCTGAAAGGTACGGCCTGAGCAAAGAAGAGGAATCGTACCTCATCTTTCTGGTCAGGCATCACGCCCTGCTCCACCATACGGTGCGGGGAGAGATATCCTTTTCCGCCATAGAGTCGGTACTTGCCTCTGGCGACAAGGAACTCTTAGACGCTTTTTACGTGTTTTCATTTATAATGCTTTCGGCCCTGAGAGAGGACCTGATCCTTGAAGACCTTGCAGCCCGGTTTTTTCAGGCAAGGCTCATGTGCCACAGGATAATCGACAAAGAAACCAGTTTGGAAGATGAACTGAACAAGGTCTTTCTGGAGAGAGGAGCCCTTTTCTGCGCCCTTGAGAGGCATAAGGCCAAGGGCCTGCCCGACGGAGTTTCTC
>DREN01000396.1 GCA_011051075.1 Deltaproteobacteria bacterium
CCAGTCGGAAAAAATAGCCTCTGTGGGAAGAATGGCCGCCGGGGTTGCCCATGAGATAAACAACCCCCTGGCCGGGGCCCTCATCTACGCGGAACTCCTCAAGGAGGAACTTAAAGATGAGCCAAGGTATCAGGAGGATATCCATGAGATCATCAATCAGACCCTTCGATGCAAAAGAATTGTCGCGGAACTGCTGGAGTTCAGCAGGCAGTCCATAGGACGGACATCATCCTTCAGCCTGGAGTACCTCGTTAACCAGTGTCTCAACCTGCTCATCAACCAGGCCCTCTTTCATAACATCCGGGTCATCACCGAAATCGAGCCTGATATTCCCGATATGGTGGGGGATATGGGACAGCTCCAGCAGGTCTTCACCAACCTCTTTATCAACGCTGCCCACGCCATGGAAGAGAAGGGCACCCTCAAGGTAGAGGCCGGTTTTCAGGAGGAGACCTCACGGTTTGTCATCAAGGTCTCAGATACGGGGCCTGGGATACCTGAGGAGCTGAGGAGCAAGATCTTTGACATCTTCTTCACCACCAAACCGGTGGGAAAGGGCACAGGACTCGGTCTGAGCATCACACAGAATATCATCCAGCTTCACGGTGGGACCATCAGCTTTGAATGTCCCCCCTCCGGAGGCACAACCTTTACCATTGAGCTTCCCCTGGAATTTGATGAGACACCGGCAGAGGAACCTGTTTTTGTGGAACCGGATGAATCATGAATAAGAATATCGAAATCCTTGTGATAGACGACGAGAAACCGATCAGAGAGGGGTGTCACCGGGTCCTGACCGGTAAGGGCTACCAGGTTATTACCGCTGAAAACGGTCAAAAAGGCCTGGACGTGCTGGCCAGAGAACCCGTGGACATTGTCCTTCTTGACCTGAAGATGCCCGTCATAGGAGGGGAAGAGGTCCTTCAGATCACCCGGGAAAAATACCCTGACATACCGGTTATCATTATCACCGGGCATGGTACCGTTGATACTGCGGTCATATGCATGAAAAGCGGGGCCTACGACTTCATAACCAAGCCTTTCCAGATCGACCAGTTTCTACTGACCATCACCCGGGCCGCTGAAAAGAGACGCCTTGAAAAAGAGGCACACCGGTTCAAAGAGGAGAATATCAGGAACCTCTACGATCTCAACCTTGAGAAGAGCAGGCTTAAGACCATCATCAATCAGATGGCCAACGGCGTCATGGTTACAAACCGCAACCTGGAGGTGGTCCTCCACAACCCTGCACTCATGCGGTTGATGGAAATAGGGGAAGAAGTGGAAAACCCGGTACCCATCAATATGATCACCCGTGAAGAATCGCTCATAGACACCCTCCGGCAGATTCTGGGCGGAGATTTCCCGGAAGAGGAATCCATATCACAGGAGATAAGGGTCGGGGCCAAGGTCCTGCGCGCCATCTCGGCCCCCGCCCTGAGCCCCAACGGGGCGGTGGCCGGAACCGTGACCGTTTTAGAGGACATAACCGCATTCAAACAGCTTGACGAGATGAAGTCGGCTTTTGTCAATATGGTGGCCCACGAACTCAGGAGCCCCCTTGTGGCCATCAGACAACTGAACAGCGTTCTCCTTGAGGGACTGACCGGCCCCCTTGAGGAGAAACAGCAGGACTTTGTCAAACGGGGCATGAACAAGATCGATTCCCTTCTTGAACTCATAAACGATCTCTTAGACGTGGCAAAAATCGAAGCGGGCAAGTTCGTTCAGCACCAGGTCCCCACCGATCTCGGCCCCATCATAGAGGAAACCGTGGCCCTGATGGAACCGAGGGCCCGGGAACAGGGGATCACCCTCACCTGCTCCTGCCAAAACCTCAAACCGGTCCAGGCGGACCCCAAGAACATGGAAGAGGTGTTCAACAACCTGGTGAGCAACGCCATCAACTACTCCCCCGAAGGCGGCCGGGTGACGATCACTGCACGGGGACTGGGCGAGTATATGGAGGTAAAGGTGGAGGATACGGGCGTGGGGATCCCCCCTGAGGAACTGCCCAAGATTTTTGACAAGTTCTACAGGGTCAAGCATCCCAAGACCCGCAAGGTCATAGGAACAGGTTTAGGCCTGGCAATTGTGAAAGGGGTGATCGAGGCCCACCACGGCACCATCGATGTTGAAAGCTCCCCGGACAAGGGTACCACCTTCAAAATCCTTCTTCCTGTAATTACCTGACCCTCCCGCCCATGAAAGATACTGAAAAGAGCCCCCAGCAGATATTGATCGTTGATGACGAGGCCGTTGTGCGAAACGGCATCAGCAGGGCCCTCATGAGCAAGGGGATGATCCCGCAGTCGGCCGCCAGCGGCAAGGCGGCATTGGCCTGCCTGAGAAACCAGTCCTTTGACCTGGTGCTGCTGGATATCCGCATGCCTGACATGGACGGTATCACACTTCTAAAACAGATACACGCCCGGTATCCTGAGACGAGAGTGATCATGATAACCGGATACCCTTCAATCGACTCCGCGGTCCACTGTACAAAATTGGGGGCCTCGGACTATCTGGTGAAGCCCTTCAACCTTGATGATCTGGAGGCGGCCCTGAAAAAGGCGAGCGTTGCCCCTGCACAGCCCAAGAGATCAGCGGCGTGCGGTAACGGCCTTAAAATAGACTCCACAGAGAAGCTTATCGTGGGACAGAGCCGGCCCATGAAGAAGATCTTTGAAAAGATACTCAAGGTTGCTCCGACCGACAGCACCGTCCTGATCACCGGCGAAAGCGGGACCGGGAAAGAACTGGTGGCCCAGGCGATCCACGCCAACAGTCACCGCAGGGATAATGAATTTGTGGCGGTGGACTGTTCTTCCCTCGTGGAGAGCCTCCTTGAAAGTGAGCTTTTCGGCCACGTGAAAGGTTCCTTTACAGGGGCCCATCAGACCAAGCACGGCTTCTTTGAACTGGCAAACCACGGGACCTTCTTCTTCGACGAGGTTGCGAACCTGAGCCTCAAGATCCAGGCAAAACTCCTCAGGGTTATACAGGAACGTGAATTCATGAAGGTGGGCGACCAGAAGAAGATCAACCTTGACATAAGGATCATATCCGCCTCCAACAGCGAGCTTTCAGAGTCAATACAAAAGGGGAGCTTCAGGGAGGATCTCTACTACCGGTTAAGCGTGGTGCCCATCCACCTCCCCCCCCTCAGGGAAAGGGTGGAGGATATACCGCTCCTCATCGGCCATTTTCTGGATAAGCTGAGCAGAAAGATGAAGAAACCGGTCCCTGAGGTATCCCCCGATGCCATGGACGTTATGAGGGAGTACGCGTGGCCCGGCAACGTGAGAGAGCTTGAACATACCATGGAGCGGATCCTCATCCTCGAGGATACGGACGTGATCAGGGTCCGCAACCTACCCTCCTTCATTACCAGGCGGCAGCGGGAATTACAGATGTTCTCTGAAGAGCCTGTCACCCTCGAGGAGTTGGAGAACAGATATATCAGATTCGTCCTTAAAAAGACAAAGGGGAAAAAAACCGAGGCCGCAAACGTCCTGGGGATCAACCGCAAAACCCTGGCCGCCAAGATCAAAAAGTACGGCATCCACTGATCATTCACCGTTTTTTCAGCCATATCCTCAAGCCATCACGACACGAACAGAAATGCCCGGATTCCCGAAGTCCCTCAACCCGGCTGAAAATACCCCTTGACATTAAAACAACTGTTTGATACAAACGTTCGTATTAAACAAGGGGGAGTTTGTATGGGCCGGCGAGATCATAATTCAGTTTCAAGGGAGAGGATCCTGGACGAGGCAGAGGCCCTGTTCGCTGAGAAGGGTTTCCATGCGGTAACCGTAAGGGAGATCACCAACAGGGCCCGCTGCAACCTGGCGGCGGTGAACTACCACTTCGGCAATAAACAGGGCCTATACTTAGAGGTTTTCAAGGCCCGGTGGATACCGCGGGCAAGGAGAGTCCAGGCGGGTTTCAGGGCCGCGGTCTCAGGCCGGGACGGGGGGTCGCTCACAGGCGTTGTTCACGCCCTTGCAGAGGCCTTTCTGAAGGGGCCGCTCACCGACGATGAGCGCCTGCGGCATGCCCAGCTCATGATCAGGGAGATGTCCAGGCCGACCCTTGCCTCGGACATGCTCCTCAAGCAGGTTATCAAGCCCTTTTTCGGGGAACTGGCCAACCTCCTGTGTCCCTTTCTGCCCGGAGAAACAGAAAACGAGCAGGTGATGCTCAACATCCTGAGTATCTTTTCCATGGTGATCTATTTCAACTTTGCAAGGTTTCCGGTCATGCGTCTGACGGGCCGTGAGTATGACGATGACTTCAAGGACAGACTGGTGGAACATATCGTTCAGTTCTCCCTCAGGGGGCTGAGCATGAACAGGCAGGAAGGGGAGTGATGTCCGGCCGCCTCCTATATTTTTCCATCCTGATGGCGGGTGTCTGTCTTGTTGCGGGAGCATGCATAAAGATGGGTCCTGATTTCAAGAAACCCGACCCCCCCATCAAGGAACCTCAAACCTTTCAGTATGCCCCTGAAAGGCCGGTTCCGGCCGAACCAGAGGACCGGTGGTGGGAGACCTTTGGCGATCCCGCCCTTGATCGGGTGGTGGAGAACGCGCTGAAGCATAACCTGGACCTGCAGCAGGCGTCCGCCAGGATCCTCGAACTCAAATACGGGGTGATTCAGGCCAGGTCCGGCAGGTATCCCGCCATCGGTCTCCAGATAGAAAGTCAGCGGCAGCACCAGCCTGAGGCCGCTGTTGGCCCTGGCAGGAGCATCGGTGGCACAACGGACAACTACAACTTCTCCCTGCCAGCATCTTTTGAACTGGACCTGTGGGGCAAATTCGCCAGGGCCGAAGAGGCCTCCCAAGCCGATCTGCTCCAGGGGGAGGAGGCCCGCTGGACCCTTGCCCAGAGCCTGGTGGCCGAGGCCGTCACCCTTTATCTGAAGATGGAATCCATTGAAAGGAGGATACAGATAACCCGGGAGAGCCTTGAAAACTATCAGGAGAGCGTCACCTTTGTGGAGAGGCGTTATAAAAGGGGACTCACCTCAATTCTGGACCTTCGCCAGGCACGGCGAACCCTGGCCCAGGCCCAGTCCAACCTGCCCCTCCTGATTCAGGAGTTGGGGGCAACCCAGCAGGCCCTTGCCGTACTCTTGGGAAGGTATCCTGAAACGCGGCCCCCGAGAGAGCAGCCCGAGGACTACTTCAAGAAGCTCGCGCCGGTTCCGCCGGGGCTCCCGAGCGAGCTTTTGATGCGCAGACCCGATATCAGGGCTGCAGAGGCCCGGCTCAAGGCCTTGAACGCCCTGGTGGGGGTAAGCAAGGCAAGCCGCTTTCCAAG
>DREN01000271.1 GCA_011051075.1 Deltaproteobacteria bacterium
TCTTCTTAATAACCGCCTTCTGGATGGTGTCGCCCACCCTGTAAAGGCCCTGGGTATTCCTGCCGGTTTCCTTTATGACCGCCCTGGCATCCGCCCGGGAACCTGTGACGGTACCAAGAAGGGCGATTTTTAGAGACGTGGGTTCAAGGGCCTCGATCTCTTTTGCCACCAGGTCCGGAGACGCCTCAGGGCCACGGGCCTTCAGGGAAGAGCCGAACAGGTTTCGGTCAACTATCACCTGAAAACTGCTGAGGGGCTCAGGGGTTTTCCGGGACCTATCCTGGGACCTCACCTCTGCCGCCTCAAAGGAGCCGGACTCAATAAGCTGGGAACTAACCACCCGGTAAAAGATATCCACCCCGATATATATGACAACCGCCAGGGCAAGAAGGTTGAATACAAGGTGGTGGAGATCTCTTTTCATGGTTTCTTAATCCCGTCCCCGGGTACGCCCCATCAGACGGTTAAGTCAAGGGGAGCCCACGGATCCGCACGGCTCTTCCTACATGAACCTGAATTCGGGGGCCTCAAAGGTTCCCCGGATAATAAAGGATTGTTTCAGATTTTTCAGGCCCTTTCTGAGCAATCTGATGGAATCAGGGTTTTTACTCAACTTTCCAAGGAGACCGGTCTGCGGTTCGACCACCCCTTTGAGGTCAAGCCTGCTGGTCCGGATTTTATTTTTCAGGGTGACGGTCCCTGATAATCGTCCCTTGAGGGTACGGCCTTCAAGTACGGCACTGGAGACGGTTATCTTTCCATTCTTCAGGGTCATTTTTATGAAAAGCCTGTCGAAGGGGATAGATTCAAGGCCCATAACAGGCCGGGGAAGCCCTGCCACCCCCCTTGAGATGGTGATGGTCGCCGCTCCATCTCCCTGGATTAAACGGGCGTTGTCCCCGGAGTAATGGATTTCACCGGCCAGGGTCCCTGAAAAACTGCGTCCCATGAGGAGGGGAAGGTAGGCGTGTCTGCCCATATGGAGGTCCTTCAGCCTGATTGATGTTGTGAAGCATGTTTCAGATCCCCGTTCCTCGAAGCGCAGATTCCCGGATATTTCTCCGCCATAGGCGCGGCCTTCAAAGCAGCAGGCCCTGGTGCCCTGGATAAATGCCCATGGATCCGGTTTCAAGGAGAGATCGTGCAGGTTCACAATGGGTTTTAATGGGGTCTTTTTGAAGGCAATCTCTGCCTTGGAGATCTCTATGCCCGGGGGAAGTTCCGGGGCAAGGGCGCCTATGGACAGGATGAGACGGGGATTGGCCCTCCCAAGGGCGGATTTGAGGTAGGAAGCGAGGCTTTCCGATGGGAATCGGAGGTAGAGGAACAGTGCCGTGAGAACGAGGGCGTACAATAGATAGCCGATCAACCTAATCTTTTTCTGAGGGGGCTTTTTCATGATCCCGGTCTCCGGTTCAACCTTCATTCAACCAATGTAACCACCTGCACTACCGCATCCAGATAACCAGGGGCGCTCTTGCTGTTCCTGATGGAGATCCTCTTTACCCCCACGACGTTTTGGGGAGATTCGATGAGATAGAGATAATTTACGATCTGCCCCAGACTTACACCGTCCAGTTTCATCTCAACCATCGCTTCCTTGAAACGGCCGTCACCGCGGGAGGCCGAAGGCTTCATATATTTTATATGATCCTTCACACCGGCCCTGCCCGCTGCCCGCTCAAGGAAGGAGAAGAGGGTAAAACCTTTTTTTCGATTTCTGAGATACGTCCCTGTTCCCTCAGCGCCCCTCCTCAAAGACTCGTATTGGCTTCCGAGGGCCATCATTTCACCAAGAGCGGCCCTCTTTGCCGTTATCCCCCTCTTTATTGCCTCGCGCCTGTCAAAAAAGGGGAACACTATAAAGTGAAACAGGAGAAAGAGCACCACGCAGCACGCGGCTAACAATATGAGGGCCTTCTCTCTTTTTCCCATAGTTATCATCTATAACCGCCCGCAACTTTGAGCTGATTATTCAACCTGCCCTTGCCATCCCATCTCATCCACCATCCACCATCCAGCATCCAGTATCCAGCATCGTACACCGTGCCTCCAGACTCACTTCCCCGTCCCCTTAAGGTCAACCCTGATCTCAAAGCTGACCCCTTTTCCCTTCCGATCCAGGTTGGCTGAGCTGATAACGACCCTGTTGAACCGTCCGGAGGCCTCAAGGCTGTTCTTTACCTGATCAACCTGGTTGAAGGCCTCGGTCTTGCCTCTCATCCTCATGGTTTCCGTATCAATGACCATACGGTCTATACGCACGGAGAGGGAGTTGGGGATGAGCCGGGATATCTCTTTCAACAGGCCTAAGACCCTCTTGTCCGTGCCGGCTTCAGGGCGAAGCGATGTTGACCGTCTCAGCTCCTGGATCTTTACCCTCAACTGCTGTACCGGATCCACTATCCTTGTCACTTCAGGAAGGGTTTCCCTGAAAATGGAAGTTATCTGCCTGGTCAGGGAGGCGTACTCCTTTTTCAGGTTGTGATAATCAACGAGCATGTCCGCAGTCAAAAGGGCCAGGATCAGGAAAAGAAAGACGGCCATACCGGGCCACGCCCTTTTAAGGCCTAAGTAGCCTTTTGTGCGCTCAAACTCTCCCCTCCTGAAATTGAACCCCCCATCCCTTCTGTTATCCCTCAGGGCCAGGGCAAGGGCGCTGTTCATCAACGGCGGAGACCAGGTCCCGAGGACCTCCGGCCCTATCCGGACCTTCTTATCTTCGGTCACGTCGATCTCTTCCACCGGTACGTTGAGGGATCTTGCGAGAATCTCCCCCATCCCCGGATAAAGGGCCCCGGGTCCGGTAAAAAAGAGTATCTCCGGGTCAGGCAGGCCTTGTCTCCGGGACAAAAAGGCGTGAGTGGTATTCTTGACGGTGGAGCAGAGAAGGTCAAGACTGGCCACGGCCCCCTGTGGTGGAGGACCTTGGGTGGCACGGAAATTGTCTTGCCCCTGGATGGATCCCATGATTGGGAGGCTGTCAAAGGGGAATGAACGGATAAGAACGATACGCCTGTTCATGCACAGGACCAGTGTGCTGTTTCTCTCGCCAATCTCCAGCAGCAGCATATGCTCGGGGGTTCCAGGCTGCCTCATCTGCCAGGAGGCCAGGGCCGAACCCCTGACCTCTATCACGTCCGGGTCTATTCCGTTTTGTTGCAGTACGCTGAGGTATTCTCCAATAAAGTCCCTGTTGCAGGATGCGGCCACGATCTCATCCAGGTCAGGGCTGTGGGTCATGGTGCAGTCCGCGACAATATCTTCCGCCTGGAAAGGGAGCATGGTCTCCATTTCAAAGGGAAGGGCCTGGCGGATCTTTTTCTTATCCTTGAACGGTATCCGGAGGTTTCTGAAGGAAACGTGGCCTTCCGGGATGGTGACTGAACAGGTATCACCCTTTAGGTCAACGGCTCTGCCCAGGGATCCCAGTGCCCCGTTCAGGCCTTCCTCTGGAACAGGGACCCTGGCACAGGCGAAGACCTGATACCCCTTAAGCCCGGCCCTGAGACGAACAGCGGTAACATGAGACTCGGTTATGTCAATGGCGCTGATCTTTCCCCGCATCATTCAACCTTCCAGGCCAGAATCTGAACGGCTTTTTTCCCTTCTCTCCTGACTACAGCCGTAACCCTCCTGATCATGGCGCCTGAAATCCCGGCCGATTCTAACTCAAAATAGGCGCTCGAGGTTTTTATGAGTCCAGGGTCGATGGTCAGGTCGGCCATGCCAGGGACCTTCCTGTACCACCCCGGGTCTGTCAGGTCGTTTTCCTCATCCAGCCGGTACTCGATCATATCACTGACCATCTCTGTGTCAATCTCATCTGAGAGGGATTTCAATATGAGGGGATCGGCCGTGTTGATGTTGATCTTGCCGTCTCCAAAGACCGTAAGGTAACGGGAAATGCCGGGGACACCTTCATGGCCGTAGAAGAGCTTTCTGGTTACTCCCTTTATGAGGAGCATCTGGCTCAGGCGTTCAAGAGGGCGGTTAGGACAGGGATAGGGGTCTTCCAGGGACTGGTAATAACCGTTTTCCGCTCCGAACCGGGTTATCTCCTCATCCGGATCGATCCAGTCCTTTATGGCGTCTATGATACTCTCCACCTCTTCGGAATCCAGGGCGAACTGGTCTGAGCTAAGAAACCTGGTCAGGAGTTTTTTCTGCCCCTCATTGTACTTCCCATCCCCGTCGATCAGGCGGTTGACCTGAATCTTTCCTGCGAGGTCCCTGATTTCAATCTGAAAACGACCGTTGTCGAACATGGCGGAGGAGTTGAGGGACAGCTCCTTTGAACTGGCCCAGGGCTCCTGGAGTGAATCGGTGCTGTTTTGGGCGGCGTCTTCTGAAAGGAGGGCCATGGCACAGTTGACCCCTGATCGGGCCACGAACCTGAGTCTGATGCCGTCACGGAGGTTTGCCGAAGAGTAGAGGTCAGCCCACATGTAGCCGTTAAACTGAAGTGTGAGAACCACTACCAGGCTGACGATCAGGATGGTGAGGATCAGGGCGAAACCCCTGTTGTCTCTGAATGGGCGTTTATTGGGCATTGGTCGTAAGTCCCGGTGGAAAAAAGCGCAACATTCTGGAATCGCTAACTCTTTATCCTCCCATAGGGATCGCAACAGCGGTCATGAACCTGTAGGGAGTATCCGGGTCGGCAGGCGTTGTGAGCTCCAGGGAGATGGCGACCCTGGAGGGTAGCTTTCCCATTGCGGTTCCTTCCCCGGGATCCCAGGTATCATGGGCTTCCCCTTCAGAATCGTAGTATGTGAAGCTGATGGATGAAAGTCCCTGGCACAGGAGGAGTCCCCCTTTCTCGGAATCCGGCCTGTCCCGTGCCAAAGGCGTGTCAGAGCGATACAGGGTCAGGAGATTATCATCGTCTTCTGTGGCATAGTAGACTATTTCTGTTGGCTCGGCCCCTGGTTCTTCTCCCTGGAAGGTGATGTGCGCAAGGGAGAGGAACCTGAGTGTGCTGAAACTCCGTCCCATGAGCTCCTTTTTTTCTCCCGCAAACAGGATTTCTTGATCCTCGGTCCCGGCAGGTCCGGGGGTGTGGACCGACCTGGGGAAATAGGCGGACTCCAGGTCTTCGGAGATCCTTTCAAGGGCAATACCGGCCATTTCCGCTGTATCTGCCCGGGATTCAGTCTGGTCCATCATCTTCAAGGTCCCGGTGTAGGCGGTGAATATTGCCGAGGCGATCAGGGCGAATATGAATATAGCGATGAGGATCTCCACAAGGGTGAAGCCCTTTGAAGTCCTCTCTTTTCCTGTCCTTCTCTTTCTTTTCAACCCCCCGTCCTGCA
>DREN01000403.1 GCA_011051075.1 Deltaproteobacteria bacterium
AAAGAGGGCTGAAATGAGGCTGTTATGGATGCAGACCAAACTTGATTCGGACAAGATCAGGGCCACACAGCGGGAGATCAGGGATCTGATGGTACAGATGCAGGAAAAGCACACGGACTGCAGGTTGGCGTTTCGCAATATCCTTACACCCGAACAGACCTCCAGGCTTCTTGCTCAGGGGTTTGGCAGGGGCAAAGGCCGTGGCTGGGGAGGCAGACATGGGGGCCGTGGTTCAGGGGGAGGTTACGGCTGCCCGTATCAGAACTAGCCGCCTGTATTGGTCAGGAGGGTGAATTCTGAGCCTGATTTTAAAATCGCCAATGTTTACAAGTTAACAGGTTATACAGGATACTGGTCTCTGGGTACTGGGTGGTATGCCGCCCTATCTTCCCCCGCTCTAAAAGGTATTTCCGCTTCGGTACAACCAGCAGCCAGTATCCAGGATAACGCACCCTCGTCAGATATACTGACGGGCATACCTTCTTACCGGGTGGCCGTCGAGCACGTGAAACTGTCGGATCTTCTTGAGGGTCACAGGGGAGAAGGAGCCGATGGGGAGGTAGATGATCCTCTTGCCCAGGCGGGCCGCCATGCTCTGACACCAGCCGGACGGGGGTGTCGCGGCCACGTAGACCACGTTTTTCTCAAGGCTGTAGTCAAGGGCCGCCATGAGGAGTTTTTCAGGCTTGTTTCTGGCAAACCGGAAAAAGGGATCCCTCCAGATATCGTACACCCTCAGCGGCGGGTAGGTGAGCATGAAGCCGCCGTACTGGCACCTGGAGATGCCGGGGCCGTCCATGACCTGACCCGCGGGGTTGCTGTAAAAGGACATGTCAGACTCCTGGTCATGCTCGCCAAGCCAGGTAACGCACCACGGGAAGTTCTCTCTCCCCTCCCTGTCGGGCAGGTCAGGGTCGAATATGACCACCACTGAACCGACCTTTCCCCTGAGGGGCCGCTCGGCTCGCACGTAGATGGTTCCGCTCCCCCATTCCCTGATGGTCTGTCTCATGTCAAGTCCGTCTAAGACGGAGCAGGTAAAGGGCTCAATCCGCGTGTTCTCCTCTGTCTTTATTTCCAGTGCCTTTTTCCTCAGGTAGTGACCATACCCCTCAACGGCAACATCTTCAGGGGGGTAGGAGCAGATGGAAACCCCCTTAAAGGAGTTCCGCCACTGGTCCGGATGGCGCTCTCTCTTTTTCTTCCTCACTGGAACAGGCACCAGACGCCTCCTAAGGGTCTTCAGTTGCCTGTGAAACCTGATCCTCCTGTTGTCCAGGAACAGGTCTTCCCCCTTGAGCCTGAGCACTGGAAGCCCGGGTTCTTCCTCCTGATAGGGGTAGTCGCTCCCCCTTTCCCATACCTCGTAGGCGAAGTTATCATCAACCGCCCCCCTGGCCGCGATAACAAGCTGATAGAAGCCGGGGACCAGCCTGCCCGTGAGAAAGGCGTAGTTTCTGGCAAACTTGTTCAGAACGCGGATCTGACCGTGGGACAGCTCCACCCGGTCCTTTTTCCAGTGCCCTTCTCTGGCCAGGTTGATGAGCCTGGAGTTGATCCTGAGCCTGTCCAGGTCCTCGGGACGGGTCCTGTTACGTTCGTATGCCGCTGCCATAAACGGCATCTCGCCCATGATCTCCCTGCTTGATTCCCTGTGAAGATGGGCCAGTCCGACCCCCTTTCTCGTCCTCCTGCCTATGACCTCGGCCTGAGGCCTGTCCAGCATCTCAAGTATGCTGCGGGCATGGGCCAGCCCGCCCACAAAGAGGACCCTGCCCCCCCTTCGGCTCAGATCCTGCAGGTGAAAGGCCATGGCCTTTTCCCTGAGGGTATCCTCGGGAGAGGAGTGATCTTGCCGGACTGTTCTTATGAAGGCCTGGCAGTAGGCGAAGTAGCCGATCCTGGTCATGGCATAGGGATCGGGCATGGCGGTGAAGTCGGGGCGGTATCCCTCCGTATCCCTGTCGATAAAGTGGAGGGGAATACGATTTTCAAGGGCCAGTCTGATGGCCTCAATCTGGCCGTCGGTGGGCTCAAGGAGAAGGTAGGTAAAGGTCCCGTCCCCCTCTTCGTAGTGGACCACGGAGAGGAGGGGGAGCCTTTTCACACCCTGAACGATCTTTTCCCTGAGGGTATCAGGATACTCCACCGCCACATGATCGGGTCTGAACTCCTCAAAGGCCCTCCTCACCTCAAGGGCGAATTCAACCCTGTTGTGCAGGATGGGAACCATCCGGATATTTTTCCACTGTATCCTATTCTTCCCGCTCAACTTCATCTACCAGTCTGCTGAAGTACTCTGAGGCCGAGGCGTCAAGGATCATGGATGCGGCCTCTTTCAGGCGGCCGATCATCCCGGTCCCCCGTCCTCCGGGGGACACCCGGCCCTTCTGCCCTGCCAACCTCTTCAGGGCGTAACGGGCAATGTTTATTCCGTCCCTGACGGAGTAGCGTTCATCGGCCTCGTGGGCCGCCTGGAGAAAATCAACCACGTACAGGAGGATTTCTTCGTCCGCAAAGGGAAGGTTGCTTTTCAGGATCAGAAGCTCCTCGTCTCTTTCAGGAAAGTCGATCTGTATCTGGGGCTGGAGCCTCGAGTGGATATACTCGGGCAGCTCAAAGGTGCTGGCGTCATCGTTCATGGTGGTGCAGAAGCGGAACTCCGGGTCGGCCTTGATCTTGATCCCCGCCACGATGGATTCGACGTACCTCCTGCTGTCGAGTAGTGGGGCCAGGGATGCCCAGCTCTTCTCGCTCATCCTGTTACCCTCGTCAATAACGGCGATACCTCCCCTGAGCATGGCGGAAACAACGGGACTGGCCATATACCTGATCTTCCCCTGATCCGAGATAACCGGAGTGACTATAAGGTCCTCAGGCCTGGTATCCATTGTGGCCTGAAACAGATAAACCGGCCGGCCCAAGGTCCTGCCCGCGTGGTATGCAAGGGTGGTCTTTCCCACCCCGGGTCTTCCCACCAGCCTAGGACTCAGGGGCATATCATCCTCTCCTATTACAAGCCAGGAGGCCAGGACCTGGGTTATAAGCTCCTCCTGGCCCACCCACGACATGGTCACCCGATCAGGTTCGCACAGGTATAGTTCCACCCCGTCAATAACAACTTTTTCCACGGCACGTATGCCTCCTTGTCTCGAACTGTCGCTCTATTATAGTACAGTGATTTGTATTTTGAAAGGTTAACCATTGATCTTTGAGCGTACAAGCCCCTCCGGTAGAGGAAACGGGATGAAAAGCATGATCCCAAGCTCCATGCCCGTGATCCGGACCCTGCCTGCATGTTTTGTAAAGATTCTCGGGTTACAGTTATCGGTTCACGGTTGAAAAACTGCAAGGTAAAGAAGGCCTAAATTTCACGAGAGGCGGGCATATTTTTTTTGCAAAGGGGTTATGTATGTGATAAAAATAACGGCAATCAAGGCCCCGCATATACTGACAATGAAAAAAAACAGGTGGGATGACCACTACACCCGCCGGGCAAGGAAGGAGAAGTGGCTTGCCCGGTCGGTCTACAAGCTTCAGGAGATCGACGGCAGATTCAGCCTGATCCGCAGGGGAGACAGGGTCCTTGACCTGGGCTGTTATCCGGGCTCGTGGAGCCAGTACGCCCTCCAGAGGGTAGGGGATCAGGGGGATGTTGTGGGGGTTGATCTCAGGATGCCGGTTCACCTCCAGATCAGGGGTTTCAGGTTTATTGAGGGGGATGTCCTCTCCTTGGCAACGGAATGGCTGGGCCGGGAGATATGGCCCAGGGATCTGGTCCTGAGTGACCTTGCTCCCTCAACCACCGGCATAGGCGACGTTGATACCAGTCGTTCCCTGCGTCTGGCGGAAAAGGCTTTGGAGATAGCCTGCCTCGTCCTAAGAAAAAGGGGCGGGTTCGTGTGCAAGGTCCTGGAGGGAGGGGGGCTTAAGGGATTCAGGCGGGAGGTGTCTCAACGCTTCAGCCAGGTCAGCCTTTTCAGGCCCGGGGCTACCCGTAAGCGGAGCAGGGAGGTCTATGTGATCGCACAGGGTTTCGGGGGTACAGACCCTTGAGAAGGCACTGGCCCTGTTTTGAATCCCGTGGAGACGGGTCAGGAAGTCGCGGCACAGAACCGTTCACATAGAGGTTTTAGAGCAAATCAGTGCCCATAATTACTGGGCTTTCCGGGGCCTTTTTTGGCCGTATGGGTATTCAAATTTTCCGGTGGGAGGGGTCAGATGTCAGGTCATTCAAAGTGGAGTTCAATAAAGCACAAAAAGGGGGCTGCGGACGCTAAAAGGGGTAAGATCTTTACCAAGCTCATAAAGGAGATAACCGTGGCCGCGCGTATGGGTGGGGGCGATCCGGATGGGAATCCCCGCCTCAGGTCGGCCATAGCCGCTGCCAAGGCGGAAAACATGCCCAAGGAGAACATTGAAAGGGGCATCAAGAAGGGCACCGGCGAGCTTGAAGGCGTTTCCTATGAGGAGTCCACCTATGAGGGCTACGGCCCCGGTGGGGTGGCCGTGCTGGTGGACTGCCTTACGGACAACAAAAACAGGACCGTGGCCGACCTTAAACATCTGTTCGAGCGTCACGGCGGCAACCTTGGAGAGCCCGGGTGTGTTGCCTGGATGTTTGAGCAGAAGGGGCTCATGGTCTTTGACAAGGACAAGGTGGATGAAGAAGAACTCTTTGACCTGGCTCTGGAGGCAGGTGCCGAAGACGTGAGAGAAGAGGATACGGAATTTGAAGTCATTACAGATCCCTCTGAGTTCGAGCCGGTTAAAAAGGCCATTGATGAGGCTGATCTCACCTACACCCTGGCCGAGGTGACCATGATCCCCAAGAATACGGTAAAGGTGGAGGGCAAAAAGACCGGGCAGATGCTCAACCTCATGCAGGCCCTTGAGGACCACGATGATGTTAACCACGTGTACGCAAATTTCGACATCCCCGATGATGTAATGGAGGCCCAGAACTGATGCTTGTGCTGGGCGTGGATCCCGGCTCGAGAATCACCGGCTACGGGCTGGTGGAAAAAAAGGGCACTGATATGGCCTTGATTCATTCAGGGCTTATCAAATCCAGGGGCAACACCCCCTTCTACAACAGAATCCATAAGATCTTTCAATCCGTCGTGGAGATAGTAGAGAAATTCGGCCCACAGGAGATGGCCATAGAGGACCTCTTTTATGCCAAGAACATTCAAAGCTCTCTGAAGTTGGGTCATGCCAGGGGTGCGGCCCTCATTGCCGCGGTTCAGTGCCATATCCCTATCTTTGAATACACCCCGCTGGAGATCAAGAAATCGGTGGTGGGGTATG
>DREN01000172.1 GCA_011051075.1 Deltaproteobacteria bacterium
GGAGTTGAGGGAGCGTACCGAGGAGCTGGTGACCATTCTTGACGGTATCCAGGACTTTATCGTTGTCATAACGCCGGAAAAAAAGATAGTGGAAGTTAACCAGGCCTTCCTAAGGCAGATGGGCTACACCCGGGATGAGGTAATAGGCCGCACATGTCATGAGGTGTTTCAGAGTTCAACGTACCCTTGCGAATCAGGAGAGATAGCCTGTCCCCTGAACGAAGTGGTCCGCAACAAGAGGCCCAATCAACAGGTTCTCACCCGGACTGACCATAACGGAGAACGCCGTTTCATAGAGTTGTCCATATTTCCCATATGGGAAAAGAGCGGCAAGATCCTTAGGTTCATTGAGATCAGCCGCGATATTACCGACAGGAAAAGGGAGGAGGAGGAGATTACCCGCCGCCTGGAAGAGATGGTGGAAGAGAGGACCCGGCAGTTGAAGGAGACACACGAAAAACTCCTTCATCAGGACAAGATGGCCTCCCTGGGGAAGCTCTCCGCCTCTGTTGTCCATGAGATCAATAACCCCATAGCAGGGATACTGAACCTGCTCATGCTGCTCAGAAGGATTATTAAAGAGGGTACGGTGGACGGGGAGGAGATTCAGCAATTTGTACAGTACCTGAACCTCATGGAGACGGAAACCAGGCGTATAGGCCGGATCGTGTCCAACCTGCTTGCCTTTTCCAGGCAGTCCGGCATGATGGTGAAACAGGTTGATCTGAACCGGGTTATGGAGAAGACCCTTTTCCTGAACTCCAACCTCCTGAAGATAAACGGGATCAGGGTTGAAAAGAATCTGGCCGGGGACCTCCCCCGGATTACAGGTTCAGAGGACCAGCTTCAGCAGGTATTCATGAACCTGGTCTCCAACGCGGCCGAGGCCATGGAGAGTTCGGAGAAGGGCGCCCTGAGGATCGAAACCGAGCACTCCTTGAAAAATAACAGTATCCTGATCAGGGTTCAGGACTCGGGGGTGGGTATTGTCAAAGAAAACCTGGGGACCCTCTTTGAACCGTTTTTTACCACAAAGAAGAGCGGCAAGGGCGTGGGCCTGGGTCTGTCGGTGGTGTATGGAATTGTCAGGGACCATAACGGTTCCATAAGTGTGGAATCAGAGGTAGGGAAGGGCACCACCTTTGAGGTGGAAATTCCCATAGACCCTCAGGGGACTGGGAGAGGAAAGAAAGACTGAGGGCTCACCACACGGTCCTTGTGGCACAGGAACGTAAAAATTTCCCTGTGAGACCGGTGCCCTGACGCATGATCCAGAAGGAGGCCTCGGCGGGGAGTCTGTTTTCACGGTAAAGGAGAGATGATATTCCATGGAAAGGACCAAGATCCTTATTGTTGACGATGAACTGATTATGAGGGAGTCTCTGGCCGGATGGCTCGAGAGGGACGGCCATGAGGTGAAAAAGGCCGCCAGCGGGGAAGACGCCCTGGAAATGCTGAAAACCACCAAGTTTAACATCCTTCTGGTGGACATGAAGATGGAAGGGATGAGCGGCCTGGAGGTGCTGAAACAGGTAAAGGAGAGCGACCCGGAGGTGGCCGTGGTGATAATCACGGCCTACGGCTCCATCTCCACGGCCATCGATGCCATGAAGGAGGGGGCCTACGATTATCTCCTTAAACCCTTTGACCCTAACGAGTTGGGGATGCTCATTGAAAAGATCCTCCATCTCCAGGCACAGGAGAGGGAAAACCTTTTTCTGAAAGAGCAGCACAGGGACAGGACCCGGTATGAGAATATGATCGCCCAGTCTGGACCCATGCGGGAGGTGTTCGACCTTATAGGGGACGTTGCGGCCACCGATTCGACCGTCCTGATTACGGGCGAGACCGGGACCGGCAAGGGCCTTGCGGCAAAGGCCATCCATACGGCCAGCCCCCGTTCCGAAGGCCCCTTCGTGGTGGTCAACTGCGGCGCCTTTCCCGAGCATCTTCTGGAAAGCGAGCTTTTTGGCTATCAGAAGGGTGCCTTTACCGACGCAAAGGCCAACAAGAAAGGACGCCTGGAATTGGCCCATGGCGGCACCCTGTTCCTCGATGAAATTGGAGAGATCAGCATGAGGATGCAGATAGACCTGCTGCGGGTTTTAGAGGACAGGATTTTTTACAGGGTGGGTGGAACACAACCCATAGAGGCGGATTTTCGGGTTATTGCCGCCACCAATAAAGACTTGGAGGAGGCCATCAGGGAGCGGACCTTCCGGCAGGACCTCTACTACCGCCTGAACGTGATCTCTTTTACCATGCCCCCCCTCAGGGAGCGTAAGGACGATATCCCCCTCTTGGCGGAACATTTTCTCAGGCGCTTTTCTCAGGAGACCAACAGGTATATAGACGAGATCAGCCGGGAGGCTATGGACGAGATGATGCTCTACGAATGGCCGGGGAACGTCCGGGAACTGGAAAACGCCATTGAGAGGGCCGTGGTGGTGGGTAAGGCCAGAAGGATCATGCCACAGGATCTGCCCATATTGGGAGCCGAACACCCAGGTGTTCCCATGGGTAACTCCCTGAAGGAGATGGAGAGGGCCCATATCAGCCGGGTCCTTGATGAGAACCGGTGGAACGTATCGAGGGCCGCCGCGATCCTCGGAATCGATCGATCAACCCTTTACAGCAAGATCAAGCGCTATGGCATTCAGAAGCCCTCCGGGTCCTGATCCTGTCAGGCGCTCGGAGGCTGTGGCCGGTTCGATTCACAAGGAATACCACAGGGTCGTTATATCACCCGTTGGTAAATGGGATGATCCTCTGCTTCAGTTGTTGAGCGCCAGGGTAGAATCGGTATTCGGATTTAGGTCAGAAACCATTCCCCTCCTTGAGTCTATAGACTTCGCCCTTGACCCTGTCCGCAGGCAGTATCACTCTACCCCGATCCTGGAAAAACTCTCAGACGCGGCACCCGTTCAGGCGGTAAAGGTCCTGTGCCTGGTACAGGAAGACCTGTTTATCCCCATCCTCACCCATGTGTACGGAGAGGCACAGTTGGGAGGTAGGGCGTGCATGGTTTCCACACACAGGCTTGGGGAGGGCCTGCCCTCCACGGGCCTGGGCAGGGTTGCCTATGAAGAGAGGATAGTAAAGGAGGCGATCCATGAGCTGGGCCACACCTTCAACCTCCGGCACTGCCCCGACGCCGCATGCATCATGCACTACTGCCATACCGTTCAGGATGTGGACAGAAAGACGAAGGATCTGTGCCGGTACTGTACGGTCCTCCTTAAGGATGAGCTGGGGAGATAGGGGATCAGTGGTTTAGTGATCAAAGGAACCTGATATCAGGTCCTGAGAAAACGTCTTGTCAGCCTTTCCCATCCGATCTCGGGCACGCATCCATGGATATCGCTGCCGAGGAACCCGCCATCGGCGGCAAGGGGACCCGCGCTCTCCTCTATCATCTCATAAAGATCCGAGACCTCTTCCTCCATGAAAGCTGCCGTTTCGGTGTTAATCATGAGGTTTTTAAGATCCTGCCTGAGATTGCCGCAGTGAACCATCATTATCCAGCCTTTGGAAAAGGGCCGTTCATTGGCCAGGCTCCCCCTTTCTCTCAGGGCAGGGTTGATGGCCGAGACCACTCCGCAGACCGGTGATAGGATCTTTGCCCGCTGCCTGTCCCGGCAGACGGTTATATCCGCCCGATCCTGTTGGACCTCCTTTCCCAGCAGGGGGGCCTTGACAGAGTCCAGGGGGCCAAGGAGACGCAGGGAGAAATCATCCATTCCCACCCTCACGGTAGACCCTTCCTCTACCTTTACCCAGGAGTGACCCCTGTGGAAGTAGTAGCCTTGGGGGATTTTGAACCCCTGGAGTTCCAGGGTGTCAACCGGGGTGACAGTTGCGTGGACCCGATGCTGATCATCGAAAAACTGATCGAACTCGCAGTCCGCGCAGTTGTAGTCATGGGTGCACGTCCTGAAGGTTATCCGTCCCTTCATGGAGTGGACGCAGGGCCTTTTCCGGGGAGGGAGGGTCTTGAGTCTGTCCTTCCAGAAAACGATCCTGTGCCGTTTTCCCCCGGGTTGCTGTCCTTCCAGCCTGAGGCTGATGTTTGCCCCGGCAGCCCTTCTCAGGGCCCTGTCAAAGGGGCAGATCTGGCAGCGGTAGTTGACCCTGCATTCCTTTTTCTTAACCACCCCTGCCTGCATCCACAGGCAGGGGGAGAGGTGGTTTCGGTAGTCATGTTTCGTGCGGGTTGCTGATCCCATTTTGAACGGTCCTCAGTGCTGAAGCGGACAAACCTTCTGAGAAAGAAGCCCCATCCCGGTTAGAACCTGCTGCTTTCCCCCATCTCAAGTTTCATATATCAGGTCCTGAGAAAAGCCCCTGTCAGCCTGTCCCATCCGAGAGAGGGAAGGTTTCCATAGATATCCCTGGCCAGAAAACCACCGTCCGCTGCCATTGGGCCTGCCACCTCTTCAATCATGTGCTCCAGCCTGGTAACCTCTTTGTTCATCCACTGGAGGCTGTCAGCCTCTGCCATGAGTTTTTTGGCCGTGTCCTTTATGTCGGGCGTGCGTACGGTGAAGAGCCACCCCTCCCCGTAGGGTTCCCGGTTGGCGATGCCGGGTCTTTCACGCAGCATGGGGTTTACATCAACTATGACCCCGTCCACAGGGGAGAGTACATCGGCCAGATTCCCTTTCCGCTTGAGGCCCCATCCCTGATCACCCTGATCCAGTTCCTTGCCCATGAGCGGAAGATCGAAGGCATCAGCTTCTCCGAGGAGTTTTAACGAGAAATCATCCATCCCCACACGGATATAGCCCCCGCTTTCGATTCTGGCCCATGTGTGGCCGTCATGGAAATAGTAGCCCACAGGCATGTCAAACCCTTTCACCTGGTGGGTTTCATTGGGAATATTTTTGGTCTTTGTTGACCAGACATCCTCGAAGAACTGATCAAAATCGCAGGTGGAGCACTCGTAGTCATAGGCGCAGCTCCTTTTGGCGATACGCCTGGTTAGGCTGTGCCTGCAGACCCTTTCCATGCTGGGTTTTGCCCTCATGCCCTCCTGCCAGCTCACCTGTTTGCCCTTTTCCACCTTCTTGTTCATGCCCCTATCGTACTTGCATGTGGTGCAGTCGTAGAAGTTGTTACAATTTTTGAAGGTCACTACTCCCGAGGCCATCCACAGACAAGGGTTGGCCGTTCGGGCATTCTTGTCAGGCTTGACCATCCATACCTGGCCCCCCAGCACCGTTCCGATTTCCGTCCTGAGGCCCAGATCCTGGCTGTTTCCCCTCCTGTAGGATGTCCCCATTCCCA
>DREN01000171.1 GCA_011051075.1 Deltaproteobacteria bacterium
CCACGGGCGGGATAGATCCCATATCCACAATTGCTGAACCCTAACCGCACAGGTTGAATTTTTTAGAAGGTGTGCCAAAATCCATTAAAGGGAGGTCAGAGATGTCTTATAACACAGTGATGGTCGAGCAGGAGGGGCATGTGGGAGTAATAACCCTTAACCGCCCCCATGCCATGAACACCTTCAGTTCGGAGATGGCCAGGGAGCTGAACCAGGCCATGATCAGCTTTGACAATGACAAGGGTGTCAGGGTGATTGTGGTCAAGGGGGCGGGAAAGGCCTTCAGCGTGGGGATCGATGTGTCTGAGTTTTTTGGGAAAACCCAGAGGGAGTACAAGGAATGGGTTGCCCTCATGGAGCAGATGAACCACGTGATCGCCTACATGAAGAAGCCGGTTATCGCCTCTGTTCACGGGTTTGCCGTTGCCAACGGGGCAGGTCTTTTAGCCGCCTGCGACCTGGCCGTGGTGGCTGAGGGAACAAAGATAGGTGCCACCGCCATTAACGTGGGACTGTTCTGCATGGGACCTGCCGTGCCCATCTCCAGATCAATCGGGAGAAAGAGGTGCATGGAGATGCTCCTTACGGGGGATATGATAGATGCCAGGGTCGCTGAACAGTGGGGCCTTGTAAACAAGGTGGTCCCCCTGGACCGGCTGGAAGAGGAGACAATGGCCCTTGCCAATAAACTGGCCCAAAAGAGTCCCGTGGCCCTCCAGATGGGAAAACAGGCCTTTTACGGAATGTCTGACCTGGAGTTTGGGAAGGCCCTGGACTACTCGAACGAGATGTTTGCAGGGCTCTGTGTTACCGAGGATGCCACCGAAGGCATAAACGCCTTTCTGGAAAAGCGGGAGCCGGAGTGGAAGGAAAAATAGGGGGGGGCGTGGTCAGGGCCTGATTACCGCACAGGCCCAGGGCCCTGACCAGAGATCTTCCTGCTAATGATAGTCATGGGTCCCGGATACCACTTCGATCCCTGTCTTCTCCCTGAGTATGCGGGAGAACTCTTCCGCGGTCCCATAGGGGCATCCGGGCTGTGCATTGGCAAGGCATGAACTGAGGTAGATCAGGTCCGGTTTTATCTCTGAGAGCCTCATGGCCATGCCCAGGTTGGGTACAATGGTCCTCCCGGGACACTCGCACTTGACAAAGGCCATGACCTGTGACGGCTCATCGAATCTGCCTTCGCCCAGTGCGGCCGCCTTGAGGCACCGCCACTCGCCGGGGCACCCGTACCCGCTGTCCATATAAGCGCCGCAACCGATAACCGCTACTGTTTTCATCTCTTTTCCCTCCTGCTTTCTTATGTCTTGTCTTGATCCGCTATGGAATATATACCACAAACCCTTGAAGGATGTAATAAAAATCTGAAAAACAGACCAGATCCCGGGACCGGCATAAGACCTTGGCCTTCACTTTGAGGAGATCGCCTGAAATGTAGCCAGGGTCTTCCGCCTTTTCAACGTTCTTGCCCCCAATACTCGTGAGCCTCCAGTAGATGTTATCCAGTTTTTCTGAGGAGTCAGAGGTCTCCGAACTGAATGCCAGCCTCATGGCGCTCCGTTTACCTGCAACCCCACGGAGCATGATCCTGATCCTGCCTGAAGGTTCAGTAAAGGGGTCTATACGTTCGGCAGAGGCAAAACGAAGCTTACCCAAAACCTCAATGCCGGCACGCAGCGAATAGCCATGGCCCTTTTGGATCTTCTGGACCGGATATTCGAGCTCTAAGGTATCAGGGGGCGCCCCCTAGACCTCCTGTTTCTTTTCCGCGATAACGGTCCCCGTGGTGTCCGTTTCTGACATGTCTTCAAGCACCACGGTCAGGATAGAGCCCTGGGGCAGGGCCACTCCCTCACTGTAGGATACCTCGCCGGTCAGGATAGCTGCGGGGTCCTTTCCCTGGCCGGTATTTATCAATTCCTTCGGGCAGGCCGTCAGCATAGGCAGAAGTAAGAGGAAGGGGAGCAGCAGGTGTCTTGTTTTCATCTCAATCCCGGACGTCCACTTTGGAAGTGCAGGTCCTGTTGTTATCCCGGGCACTGTCAATCCTTGAGGGAGTAATAGCACCTCTTTGGAGATATCACCTCTCCACTTTTCTTGAGTTTACTGATTACCTTTGAAACTTCCTTGCTCTCTTCACCTATCATATCCGCGATTTCACCCGGCCTTACCGGTTTTCCCGCCTTTTTCATTGCCGCCACTACCTTTTTTTCCATTTTCCATCTCCCCGTGTTAAAAGATGAGTGAATATCAGCAGACGTCAAGCTCATCTCTGAGCCACTCTCTCAGCTCTCCATCAACGGCAAAAACCCCCCTGGCAAGGTTATCGCTGGGCTAGAAACGCTCTTTCAACTCTTGCGGCATCTCCACCCTGGCAAGCTCCTCTGCGCCTTCATAGTCAAGCCGGATAAAGAAGATGGTCGGGATATCTTCCCAGGTATTGAGGACGAAGTAGTAGGTTTCATCACTCTTTGACCTGACCATGCGGTATCCACGACTCCAGTTGTTCCCCCATTCGAGGTAGAGCCTGACCGCCTCTTCGGGGGTCATTTCCCAATCGATAGAATCCACGAGCGGTCTGCTCTCCTTGAGTTCCTTCAGTCCCATCATGGTGCATTCCCCCCTTTACTCCATTTCCCCCACCCAGGCAGACAGAACCCGGGTGAGGGGAAACCTGATCAACCGAAGTATCTCTTAAGGAGACCTGCAAAGGCGGCCCCGTGCCTGGCCTCATCCTTGCACATCTCATGAACCGTATCGTGAACGGCGTCCAGGTTAAGCTGTTTTGCCTTCACCGCCAGGTCCTTCTTTCCCTGGCAGGCCCCGTATTCAGCCGAGACCCTTACGGTGAGATTGGTTTTGGTATCGGCCGCGACTACTTCACCCAACAGTTCGGCGAACTTTGCTGCGTGCTCGGCCTCTTCAAAGGCGATCCTCTTATAGGCCTCGGCAACCTCTGGGTACCCTTCCCTGTCCGCCTGCCGGCTCATGGCAAGATACATACCCACCTCTGTGCACTCCCCGGTAAAGTTGGCCCTGAGCCCCTCAATAACCTCCGGGTCCACATCTTTTGCCACGCCGATCACATGCTGGTCGGCCCATCCTAATTCCCCCCCCTCCTGCTCAAAGAACTTCTCGGCCGGAGAAGCGCACTGGGGGCATTTTCCCGGTGGATTTTCACCTTCATAAACGTAACCGCAGATGGAACATACAAATTTTTTCATTTCACCATTCTCCTTAATTTTAAATCTCTATTTAATGGTTCAGTCCTTCCACCATCCCTTTTTAATATGGGCATCCCTCTCGGCCTCTGCCAGTTTCTTTATCTTGAAGGCAGAATCCCTCAGAATGCCGTAGAGAACACCGCACCCGTTATCCTCACGGACCGCATCACCTCTATCGGCCGCCTTGAGCATCTGTTCCGCAAGTACAATGGTCTCCTTTATACTTTCATCACATGGCCTCATTTTTCTCTCCCGGGATCAGTTCAGATGTCTCGTAGTATAGCAGGTTCTGTGCCAAAAGAGGCCTTCAGGAGGTCTCGAGTTAAAATGGATGAAAAATCAATGGGTTGACAGCAGGAATACACGAGCGTACATGGGTAATAGGGCTGTTGCGGGAAAGAAGAATCATGAGACAGCATGTCTCAGAAAAGATATATGTAGGCAACCTATTGATAAAACAGGAATTAGACAGGGATGCCCGAGAGAAGTTTACACTTTGGTCTAAGATGGAAAAGGTGGCGGGGAGGATATCATACCCGGGGTTATCCATAAAAAGAGAATAAAACAGATATGTTAGCAGCAGTACCACACGGTGCGCCCCAACGCGACTGAATGGCCTTGGACGGATGGGCTGTCTCATATTGCAGATGAGACAGGTGTGTATCATGAGACATTTTGTAACCAGTTCCCCGCCATGCTACGTTCCGGTTTTCACCTCAGCGGATCCCGTCTTCCCGGGAAAACAGCCCAAAGGCAGATACTGTTTGACAATATGGGGTACTGCCCTTAAGTTTAAGCCTTTGCCTCAACTTACTTTTTTCGCTGTTAAGCCAATATCACTGGGGGCTCACCCATAGGTATCTATACTATTTTAGAAAAATATTTTGGGGCAGCTATTCCACGGCTCTAAATCGTCCGCGGAGGTGTTATCTGATTGATCCTGGTCCCGCCACAGGCGGGACTGGATGCTGGATGCTGGATGAAAAAAGGGGATTCCCCACAGGTATCCGAAAACCAGTATCCAGAAACCCGTATCTGACCTCAATGAACCTCGGTTTTCTCTTTATGGCAATGGATAGGTGTACCCCAAAAACATTATCTTAAAGGCTATATTATGAAGACGTTCGAATGTAAAATGTGTGGGGACTGCTGCTTCGGAGAGGGTGGCATTTACCTTGAAGACCAGGAGTCAGAAAGGATCGCACTGTTTCTGCAGACAAGCCACGATGACTTCCTTGCCTGCTTCTGCGAGGAGAGAAACAATCGCACTTATCTGAAAACCGGGAGGGACAACTTCTGCATCTTTTATGAGATGGGAACGGGGTGTGCAATACATCCGGTCAAGCCTGGCCGATGTTCCCTCTGGCCTTTTTACAGGGCAAATGTGGAGGATGAGGAGACCTGGGAGATGGCTAAATGGGCGTGCCGGGGTATCAGCCGGGAGTGTTCCTTTGAAGAGTTTGTAAGGCAATCCAGATTAGCGGAAAAATGAGGCTTATAAGGGAACTGACCGATATCATATATCCCCCGAGATGCGTGGCCTGCGGGGAATTTCTGTGGAAGGCACCTCTGATCAGGGGAGACAACGGCCCTCTTTTCTGCCCGGCATGCATGGCCCGCCTTCACCCTGTAAGTTCTCCACTGTGCCCCATATGCGGCATTCCCTTTGATACCTACACAGGGGATGACCACCCCTGTGAGGATTGTCTGAGAAAAAGGCCCTGGTACGACTCGGCCGTGGCCCCTTTTCTGTACCAGGGTCCCGTGTTGGAGGCCGTTCACCGGCTCAAGTATGGCCTGGATGGGTTTGTGGCCGATTCGTTGGGTCCCATGTTGTCAAGGTTTACCCGCCAATGGATCAGGGGCCATGGAGGTCTGCTGATCATGCCGGTCCCTCTCCATCCAAAGAGGGTGCGGGAAAGGGGCTTTAACCAGAGCCTACTCCTGGCAAGGCATGTGGCAGGGGAGCTGAGGGCTGAACTGGACTTTCTGTCTTTGAGGAGGGTAAAGTACACATTGCCTCAGACAAGGCTGTCAAAAGAGGAGAGAAAGAAA
>DREN01000252.1 GCA_011051075.1 Deltaproteobacteria bacterium
AGATGGTACCCCCCTTTGAGAAAGCGGCCTTTAAGCTTAAAAAAGGGGAGATCAGCGATATTGTCAAGACGCGCTTCGGCTATCATATAATCAAGGTGGAGGAGATAAAGGAGGCCAGGACCAAAACCATCGAAGATGTACGGAATGAGATCGTGGAGAGCCTGACCATGAACCTGGCCACGGAGCTTGCCCATGAAAAGGGCCTCTCCATAATGGATCAGATGCCCTACGATGTGGGGCTTGAGGTGTATGCAAAGCAATACGGACTAAAGACAAAGAGATCTCCTTTTCTGGCAAAAAATGAGCCGGTGCCAGGGATCAAGGGGAGTGAAAGAATAGGGGAGGCCGTCTTTGCACTGGAAAAGAACGAGACCACGGACCTGGTCGAGCTGGACGGAAAGTTCTACATCTTCCAGGTTGCCCGGACCAAGGAGTCTTACCTGCCGCCCCTTAAAGAGGTCAGGGAGAAGGTGAAGGAGGACTATATCGCTCATCTGGAGGCCAGGGAGGCAAAATCCGCCGCATCAGAGTACCTCAAGGAGCTGAAAGGGGGCAAGTCCTGGGACGAGCTGGCAAAGGAGAAGGGGGTAAAGATCGATGAGACCGGGTTTTTTTCCCGCAGGGAGCCCATATCAAAGATCGGTTTCCTGCCGGAGCTGAACGAGGCGGCCTTCCGGCTCAACGCCAAAGGGAGATATCCAGACACTGCCTTCGAGACTAGGAGGGGTTTCTTCGTTATCAGGTGGCTTGAAAAGAAAGGGATCGACAGGGAAAAGTTCAGCAAGGAAGAGAAGGCTTATCGCGCATCCCTCATGAAAACCAAACAGAATCGCCTTTTTGATAACTGGCTGCAAAGCCTGAGGAAAAGCGCAGAGATAGAGATCGTTACCCCTGTGAGTTAAGCGTGACAAGGAAGGGGCTTCAGGGCCGCCCCGTAAGGATCATGTGCCTGCGGTCGTTGAGACTCAGAAAAAAGGCCCCACCCTCCTCTTCAACGTGTTGGGCTAACTGATAGTAGGCGGCCCGGTTGAAACGGGCCGGGAAAAGCCCTGACTTTACCCTGCAGTAGAGAACGTTCTGATTTCCTATCCAGAGGGTATCTGGGTCCAGGACCTCTTTTGTATCGTCACTCAGACTTAGTTCAAGCCTGAGATCCCCATCCTGCCCCCCCCCTTCAAGGGAGACCCGCCTCACCACAAAGGCCGTATCTTCCACCTCCACATAGCATGTCCTGCCTGCCCAGTTGATCAGGTATCTCCCCTCCCCATCGAGTTCCATGTTCTGGTAGAAAAGCCGGACAAAATCCCTGCGGATGATTTCGGCCCCCTGGTGGTACCATCGCCCTTCCTTGTCAATGAATATGAGGCAGGGAGGGATATCTTTGATTATGGGCTTCATGGAACCCTTATATATTCCTCCTGGGACATGGAGTCAAGGGAGACGGGGTCTGACCTTGACCTGCAGGCGCCTTTCTCATATATTCCCCACAGGAACACGGTACTGCCCGAAAGGGTCTTTGGAACCGGGAGGATGCCTCCCCTAAGACCTGGGATTTCCAACTGCCGAATGGGTGTTGACGACCATGGAAAGGGAGCGTGGTAAAGATGACCAGGGGCCTGCCGGGGGGGGCCTGGGCACCTTTTCCGGGGTCTTTACCCCCAGCATCCTGACTATCCTGGGCATTATCCTCTTCATGAGGATGGGATATGTGGTGGGGAGCGCGGGTCTCCTCCACTCCCTGATCATAATCTCCCTTGCCAACGCTGTTTCAGTACTGACCAGCATCTCCCTCTCCGCCATTGCCACCAACATAAGGGTAAAGGGGGGCGGGGACTACTATCTCATCTCCAGGACCCTGGGGCTGGAGTACGGTGGGGCCATCGGTGTGGTGCTTTTCCTTGCCCAATCGGTCTCCGTGGGTTTCTACTGTATCGGTTTTGGCGAGGCCCTCTCCTCGATCCTTCCGCCCGGCCTCAGGGTCGCCTCCCAGATAATCGGCGCCGGGGCAGTGGCATTCCTTTTTGTGTTTGCCTGGTTAGGGGCTGACTGGGCGACCAGGCTCCAGTACCTGGTCATGGGGCTCCTTGTGGCGGCGCTCTTTTCCTTTTTTGCGGGAGGGCTTGTCAGATGGGACAGGGCTCTCCTTGCCGCCAACTGGATGCCCCCATCCGGCGGGGGCGACTTCTGGATCCTCTTTGCCATATTCTTCCCTGCGGTCACTGGCTTTACCCAGGGCGTAAGTATGTCGGGGGACCTCAGGGACCCTGGCAGGAGTCTTCCCATGGGCACCTTTCTTGCCGTGGGGATCTCCATCCTGATTTACTACGCAGTTGCGGTCGTCTTTGCAGGGGCCCTGCCCGGCAGTCTTATGCGGGAAGATTACGCGGCCATGAAGCGGGTGGCGGCCTTTGCAGGCCTGATCGACGCCGGGGTAATTGCCGCCACTCTTTCTTCGGCCATGGCCTCGTTCTTAGGGGCCCCGCGGATCCTTAAATCCCTGGCAGGGGACCGCATATTTCCCTTTCTTCTTCCATTTTCAAAGGGATCGGGCCCAATGGAAAACCCCAGACGCGGCGTTCTCCTTACCGCCGGCATAGCCTTCGGCGTCATAGCCCTGGGCAACCTGAACCTGGTGGCCAGGGTCGTATCCATGTTTTTCCTCATATCATACGGTCTCCTCAACTACGCTACCTTTTTTGAGGCCCGGGCTTCCAGCCCCTCGTTCAGGCCAAGGTTCCGCTGGTTTGACACCAGGGTGAGCCTCTTGGGCTTTCTGTCATGCCTGGCCCTTATGTTTGCCATCGATCCAGCGGCCGGGGCCGTGGCCGTCTCCCTCCTCTTCGCCATCTACCAGTACCTGAAAAGGACGGTTAGACGTTCAAGGTGGGCCGACAGCAGGCGTTCCTACCACCTTCAGCTTGTGAGGGAGCACCTGATTGCAGCCGCATCTGAACCGGAGCACCCCAGGGACTGGCGCCCCCAGATCCTGGTCCTCGCCGACGGTCCCGGGGCCAGGGAGGAGTTGCTCAGCTTTGCGTGCCTCATAGAGGGAGGGAGCGGCCTTACAACAGCGGCCGCACTCATTGAGGGGACAGGGGTGAAGATGCTCCGATTCCAGTCCGAGGCCAGGGAGAGGCTTGGGAGGGAGATATCTGAGATGGGGATTGACGCCTTTCCTCTGGTCCTTTTCACCCCTGATCTCCACGTTGGCATACACCTGCTGGTCCAGGCGGCAGGTATAGGCCCTTTGAAGGTTAACACGATCCTTGTAAAGTGGCCGGGCTACCTTCCAGGGGGGATCCTGAGCCCCAGGGAGCAGAGATACAGGACCGATCTAAGGGTGGCCTTCCGCCTGGGGTGCAACATAATCGCCCTCCACTCGAGAGCGGGGGCCTGGGATACCTTTGAGGCACGGCCCGGGAAAGAGCGCCGCATTGATGTGTGGTGGGTCGATGATTCCAGCAGCAGGCTCATGCTCCTTCTGGCCTACCTCGTTACCAGGAAAGACGGCTGGGAGGATGCCCCCATTCACGTGTTTGCCATGGAGCATGGGGAAGGAAAGGAGGAGAGTGCCCGGGACCTGCGGGCTGTCCTGGAAGAGGTGAGGGTAGAGGCCACGCCGGAGATCGTCCCTGAAGTCACAGCGGCCGCTGTTGCCAAATATTCCTCTGAGGCCGCAATGGTCTTTTTCCCCTTTCGTTTTTCAGGGGAAAAGATTGTGGGACCCCTTGGCCGCGAAATAGGGACATTTCTGGAGCAGTTGCCCCTGGTGGCCCTGGTACTGGCCAGGGAAGACATAGACCTGGACGCGGATCCGGAGGAGGGGGCTGCGGCAGAGATGGCTGCGGCCCTTGACGCCCTGTCAGATACCGAGAAAAAGGCCATGGAAAAGGAAGAGGAGGCCAAAGAGGCCCGGGAGGACCTAAAGAAGAAGATGGATAAGGCCAGGGCCGCCCGAGAGGCGGGAGATGACCAGGAAAGGATCACGGAAATCGACGCAGAGGTTGAGGAGGCCAGGGACCGGGTGGAGAGGGTGGGCAGAGCTGCTGCAGAGGCCAGGGCAAAGGCCGTGAATGCGGCCAGGGAGGTTGAAAGGCTGGGCGGAACACCGCCGGAGCAGTGAAACGGATCGTGAAGACAGGAATATTTTGACAAGGGGCGGATTTTAGGCCTATAAATAAATGACAACGTATAAACTGCTGAACAAGGAGGTTGTATGAAACAGACCCTTATTTTATCCGTTGCGGCCCTCTTATTGGCCGCACTCATATGCGCGGGGTGCAAGACTCCGGGCCTGCCCACGGGCAGAGGATACACGGCACTCTGCCAGACCTACGTGGGAAACGACGCCACCAAGCTCATCGACTCCTGGGGGCAGCCTGGCAGGACCTTTGACGCCCCTGACCAGAAACGGGTATTCGTCTACGTTGAGACAGCGGATGAGTACACCATGAATCCCCTTGCCCACGCCGCGCTCATCGAGTATCCCCCCCGCATTGACCCGCGCAAGGGCCGCACCGGCGAAACCGTTGGTAACGTTACGGGTCAATCGGTACCTTCAATGGATTACTGCATTACCTACTTTGAGGTGGACAGGAGTAACAGGGTTGCCAGGGCCTACTGGAAGGGTGACTGCAGATCCTTGGAAAAAAAGACTGAATAGGGGGGATAAGGGAGATCAGATGAGCGCCCGGTTATGGGCCGGGGCCAGGGTGGCCCCAAAGGGGTTTTCAAGGCCTGACGCCCCCAGGGTGATGGCCATCATACCGGTCTATAATCATGCGGGCACCCTGAGGGACGTGGCGGCAGGATGCCTCGGGATGGTTGAGAGGGTCCTCGTGGTTGACGACGGCAGCAGTGACGGGGGGGCGAACACTCTCAAAGGCCTCGATCTCCACGTGGTCCGTCACCCCACGAACCTGGGAAAGGGAGCGGCCATCCTTACGGCTGCTGAAAAGGCCCTTTCATGGGGGATGACTCACATGGTCACTGTGGACGCGGACGGTCAGCACGACCCCGATGATATCCGTGGTTTTATCGCTGAGATAGAGGCCTTTCCCCGTGCAATCGTGGTTGGAAAGCGGGACTTTGAAAGGGCCCATGCCCCTGCACCATCTCGGGTTGGCCGCACCATTTCAAACTTCTGGCTGAGGCTTGAGACCGGCAGATCCATCGGGGATGCACAGAGCGGGTTTCGGGCCTACCCCGTGGACCTGTTCAGGCATCTGAAACTCCGCGAACGGGGCTACGCC
>DREN01000111.1 GCA_011051075.1 Deltaproteobacteria bacterium
ATTCTGAGATCAAGGTTCTTTATATGTCCGGATATACGGATGACATCATCGCCGATCATGGCATCCTGGAAAAGGATGTGGACTTAATCCAGAAACCCTTCTCTAAGAAAGAGCTGGCAAGCAAAGTCCGAGAGATCCTGGATAGGTGAGCAAGGGGACGTCCTTAAATAGTAAAATAACTCAACCCTCCGGATGATAACCTTCCTTTTTCGCGATCTTTTCTCCTCTTTTTACTGCACAACTCACCGCAGCAAGTGTCATGTCAAGTCTTTTTGACAAATCCACCGTTGGAACCCTAAGCTCAATGGGCTAGCGCATTAAGGCGCATCCGGGAGCCCCTTTGAAAATCTCTTCAACTGGGCTTCGTAGTAGGCCCTGTTTTCCGCTGCCCCTGCAATGGCCTCCCTGATGGTCCGGATAGCCTCGTCAACCAGCCCCTTTGCAAAGAGGGCCTCTGCCAGTGTGTCGAGGAACATGGGAGACCTCTTTAGTCTGACGGCCCTCCTGGCAAGTGAGAGGGCCCTGTCAGGGTCCCGCAGGGCATCATCGGAAGTGGTAACCAGGAGCCAGGCCAGGTTGTTCAGGGCAACGGCCAGATTCGGGTCCAGGGCGATAATCCGCTCATACATATCAATGGCCTCCCCCTCTTTTCCCATCTCCTGGTAGATCACGGCCAGATGCCTGTAGAGATCCAGGTTATGAGGCTGTTTCAGGACCTCCCGGTTCAGGACCCTCTCTATGACCATATACCCCATCTGCCTCTTCAAAGGACCGAAATTGAGGAGATAACCGAGCGAGCATATGCAAATGAGGTAGATGATGAAGGACCTAAGGACAAACCGGTTATGCCCCTTTATAAGCCCAGGTTCGCGGTATGCCCTCAGCAGATAATCGACCCTCTGTTTTATGCTGAAATGGTGCCAGCTTGGGACCTCCCTGCTTTTTCCGCTGAGAAAGGCGATCTTCTCAAGTGAGCTGATGGTGAACACAGGGGTTCCCATGATCAGGGCCGAGTAAAGATCGGCCTGACGTTCGAAGTTGCGCATGAAAAACCCCATGACGTAACGGAAGTAAACCAGCAGGGTTACAAGCATGGGGAGGGCCATGAACAGGTAAAAAAGGGTCTGGGGCCTGGACTCGCTCCCTGAAAGGGTTTCCATGGCCCCGGGGAACAGGAGGGCCAGGGTGGCAAGGAGATCGCTCAGGCCGAAGGAGATGACCATGAACCCCACAAAGAAGAGCATATAAAAGAGGAGATGGCGATATCTGGCGTGTCCCACCTCATGGGCAAGGACAGCCTTGAGTTCGTCCAGGGAGAGGGCTTCCAGGAGGGCGTCTGTAACGAGTATATACCTGTAACGGGGGACGATTCCCATTATACCCGCAGTCATTATCCGGCCCTCGAAGATGGGCCATGTGAGGAGGCTGCGGTACCTGAACTTCATGCTTTTTAGAAAAAGATCGAGCCTGTACCCCTTTTCAGAAGCGGTAAGGGGCCTGCATCCCCACCAGAACTGGACGAATTTGGGCATGACCACCATCAACAGGGTGATAAGCACGGCAAAAAAAAGGACCTGTCCGTAGATACCGTTGATAAAGGATCCGGGCCCGGACCAGGGACTCAGGGCAAGGAGATCGTACACAAGGGAGAGGGCCGCCCATGGAAAGAGGATGGGGAGGTTGAACCGCAGGTTGGAGCGGATAAAGGAGGCTCTTGTTATGGACACCCTGAAAATGACCCTGTATACGGGACAACCGAAGTACCAGATGGTACACAGGTAAAAGAAAAATACGCACAGGGCGAGGATGCCCTGGAGTACGGAAAAACTCCCGAATCCCGGAATCTGATTAAGCCACTGCTTCAGGTTGAAAAGGTATACCGACAGGGCGAAGAAGATTATTGCCAGCACGGAAAGCCTGACACCTATCCTCTGATACTGCTCCGCCGGAACCCCGTCGTCCATGCCGCCCTCCCTGACACGCCTGAGCAGGGAACCAAAGACCCTGGCGCTGTAGAGGGCAAAAAGGACCCAGCTCAGAAGGAGGGGGATCAGGGTGGATAAGAAAAAATCTTCCGGGGGAGTGCCTGGAAAACTGATGTTGAAGATGAGGAGGACCAGTATGAAATAGATGATGTTGTTGAACATGGGGTCTGGATACTGGATATCCCGCCTCGGCGGGACTGGATATGGTCCCTGCGGGGCCAGGCGCCTGTCGCCGAATTGTGGGGAATCAGGCCTGATCCTCCTTTAAGAACTCAAGACCGCCCTTTCCAGGGGGAACGGACGGATCAGCCTGGAGGTTGATTTCAACCCCGTAGCGGGACTCTATCTCGGCCAGGGCCTTCCTCTTCTTATTCTGGAGATAGGTGGCAACCTCCACAGAGAGTGAGCCCTGAACACGGGTCACCCCCTTTCTTGACACGCCCATTCTGATCTGACGCAGAAAGGAAAGAGACGCGGCCTCCACAGAGGGCACAATGCCCCGGCCCTGACATACTTCACACCTCTGGTAGGCCATGGACTCCTTTGAAGGGCTCAGCCTCTGGCGTGAAAGCTCCAGAAGCCCGAACCGGGATATGTTGGAGATGCTTATCTTGGCCCGATCGTCCTTTGTGGCCTCCCGCACCGTTTTCTCCACCTCCCTGTTGTGCTTCTTGTCCTTCATATCGATGAAGTCGATTACCACAAGCCCGCCCATATCCCTCAGCCGAAGCTGTTTGGCAATCTCCTGGGCCGCCTCTATGTTGGTCCTGAAGGCGGTGGTCTCTATGTTCTTCCCGATCCTTCCACGGCCAGAGTTCACGTCTATGGCGATCAACGCCTCTGTGGGGTCTATCACGATGGACCCCCCCGATTTCAAGGTGACCCTGCTCTGATAAACAGACTCTATCTGCTTCTCTATCTCGTACTGGGCAAAGATGGGCCTTTTTTCCTTGTAAAGCTTGACTCTCCTCTGATGCCTCGGAGAGATAATCTTCATATAACGCTTTACCTTGGCAAAGGTTTCCTTATCGTCAACAAGGACCTCGGCTATCTCGCCGTTGAAGTAATCCCTCAGGGTCCGCAGACACACGTCCTGTTCCTTGTGGATCAGAGAGAGGGGAGAGGCCTCCTTCACGTTTTTCTTGATATTCTTCCACATCCTCAAAAGGCGGTTCAGGTCCCTCTGGAGTTCGTTCTTGTTCTGCTTACGTGCAGCGGTCCTGACGATATACCCAACCCCTTCCGGGAGCTTGAACTTCCCCATTATGGCCTTGAGTCTCTGCCGCTCATCCTCATCCTCGATCTTCTTTGACACCCCGCCCTTGCTGCCGGGCATCAGGACCAGGTAGCGGCTGGCGATGGACAGGTAGGTGGTCAACTGGGCACCCTTGTGCCCCGGCATCTCCTTGGTTACCTGCACCAGGAGTTCCTGCCCCCTTTTCAGGGTCTTTTCAATGGGTGGGACAGGGCCCTCCTTTGAAGGTTTGTGTTCAGACAGGTAGTATTCGGGATGAATATCAGAGGCTGAAAGAAAGCCGTTCTTGTCGCTACCGTAATCGACAAAGCATGCCTGGAGACTGGGTTCGATCCTCTCCACCACACCCTTGTAGATATTTCCGGTCTTCTGTTCCGCAGTAGTGGATTCAATGTAGAACCCGTCCAACAGTCCGTCCTTTATCACGGCGATCCTGAACTCTTCAGCCTCAACCGCGTTTATAAGCATCTTTTTTATTGCCATCTAAATCTTTCTTCTCCTGTGTCAGGTTGTCTGGTATAATCAAGGCCGCATAACCGCCCGGCCCTGGCAGGCCGTTACCCGGTCTCAGCGTTCCCTTTTCTTCCGTGCCGTTTGAAGTGCTGTTCCGCCTGGTACATGAAGGTCCGGATGGCGGCCTCTCTCCCGGGCTGAGAGGTAGAGTCGTAGGGTGTATCCAGATAGGGTATTCCCAGTCTATTCATCAAAGGGCCTACAATGGCCGAGGTAATGGTGCTGGGCATGCATGTAAAGGGGTAAACGTTTACCACCCCGTTATACCCCTCACGGGCGTACTCTATTATGCCGGGGATACTCAGGCATGCCTCGGTACCGACGTCAAAATCGAGCAGGTCCTCTTCCTTGAGGATCTTTTCAAGATGAGCCACCCTGTGGTCTGCGGGCAGATCGATCAGGGATCTGATCCGGGCGTAGGTCCTCTTCAGCCGGAACTCCTGGTAGTAGAGATCCCCCCCGTAACCCATCATATCCTTCAGATATTTCTTCATGGCCTGGGTACGAAACCGCCTCAAGGCCAGAAGAAATCCCCTCCTGGCAGACCTGAGGGCGTCGTAACTAATGTAGTTCACCCATTCGGCAAGGGAGGCGTTGACCACCTCGGCCCCGAACCCCTCCAACACCCTTATGAGATCCTGATTGGCATGCACGTGGGTTCTCAGATAGATCTCACCCACCATGCCGATAAGGGGTCTGGCCGGCTGGGCAGGGTCTATGAGCCCCTTTCCCTCCTCTATCACCTGTTCCAGCCTGTCGAGCACCTTATCAAATTCCTTCTGAGGCCCCATACGCTCTAAGAGTTCCTCCATGAGGCGCATGGAGGTCTCAATGAACTCATCGGTTGACCCTGCCTCCTTTTCATAGGGCCTGATCCTCCAGAGCAGCCTGTCTAAAATATCCCCGATGACAAGGGAAAAATAGGACGCCTTTCTCAGGTCCCTCACCCGGCCGTCCTCAATGATCCCGGCCAGGGAGTAGCCGTCTTGCGTGGAGAGGGAGCCGATCTTCAACCTGTCAAGCTCTGGAAAGGAGTCAAGGACGATCCTCTGGTACTTGTTGTACATCCCGAACCGGCAGGGTCCGTCCGCCTCGGGCATAAAGTAGATATAGTCCTCCGCATGAAAATCATCCCCAAGCCGTGCAGCCTCCTCCTTCATGCAGTAGAGGATATCCCCCATGGTGATCTGACAGGGGTAACACTCCTTGCCAGACGTGTACTCCCTGCCAAGATCAAGCCCCTTATAGGTTTCCATTACCCTTGCGTTGATACCAAAACCCCTGAAGACTGCGGCCAGGAGGTGGGAACCTATGCGGTTCATCTCAGGGATTAGGCAGATCTTGTCCCTCAGACTGAAACGTCCCACCTTGTCGGTCAGGGCCTGAAAACCTACTATCTTTGCCTTCTCCATCTAATTGGCCACCTTCAGATCCAGTCCCCTGTCTGCGCCCTGCCGGCGCATACTGTTTTTTATGACGTTCTTATAGGCCTCCAG
>DREN01000337.1 GCA_011051075.1 Deltaproteobacteria bacterium
CTGTTTGTTCTGGCGGTTCAGCCGGCGATGGTGATGCTGAGGGGGACAACGTGAAGCTGGCCCGATATCTCCCTGGTGGGGCCCAGTCGCCAGTCCGCGCATCTCAATCCGTGGCCGAGCATCTGGTCGATCCGATCAACCAGGTCTCTGATATTGATGACCGGGTGGCGTGAAAATACCTGTGGGAGCCCATAGGTGAGGTTACAGGCCAGGCACTTTCCCGGTCGCTGCTCCAGGCGGAACTCGAACCGGAGGGTGTCCCTATCCCGTCCCCTGAACCCCAGTCTGATGTCATATGCCCCTTCAGCATGGTCTCCGTAGAGCCCTTCAAAAAAAAGATCGGCCCGCTCGGGCGGGAACAGTTCGCTCAGTGCCTCTGCTGTAAATAGTTGCTCAAACTCCATTTTCATATCCTCAGGACCTTTGCCCCTCTGATCCTCCCCTCTTTGAGTTCCGCCAGTGCCCTGTTTGCTTCCCTCAGCTCGAACTCCTGGACCTCAGGTCTTATGGGGATCCTGGATGCAAGGTCTAAAAACTCAGCAATATCCCTCCTGGCCACGTTGGCCACGCTCTTGATCTCTTTTTCAAGCCAGAGATGCTCTGTGTAGTCCAGGTTCAGGAGATACTCCCTGTCCCTGTCCTCCTTGCGGATGGCGTTGATTACCAGCCTTCCGCCGGGCCTCAGGTTCCTGAGTGCCTCGACCACCGGTTTCCATGCGGGCGTGGTGTCTATTATGGAGTCCACTTGAACGGGAGATATCTCTTCCGTATCCCCTCCCCACACGGACCCTAATTCCCTGGCAAAGCCCCTCTCTTTTTAACTTCTAGCAAACACAAAGACATCTGAGTCCGGTAACCTGTGCCTCACCATCTTCAGCACAAGATGGGCCGAGGCCCCGAATCCGGTCAGTCCGAGCCTCTGCCCCTCCTTCATATTGGTCAGTCTGAGAGAGCGGTACCCGATGGCCCCCGCACACAGGAGGGGCGCTGCCTCAAGATCGGAGAAGGTGTCCGGGATCCTGCACGCAAAGGCCTCCGGAATGGTCATATACTCAGCGTATCCGCCGTTGGCGTCTCTGCCCGTGGCCTTGAAATCCCTGCACAGGTTTTCATCGCCGCTGAGGCAGAAGTGGCACTTCCCGCACGACGAGAAGATCCAGCCGACGCCCACCCTGTCTCCGGGCTTAAGCCTGGAAGCCCCCTTTCCCGTTTCAAGCACCTTCCCCACCGCCTGATGTCCAAGGACCATGGGGAACCTGGCAGGCGGGGTCCTTCCCTCGATCTCATCTAATTCCGTATGACAGACACCGCAGGCTGAGACCTTGATGAGGATCTCCCCATCTGCTGGTACAGGATCAGGCATATGGACCATTTTAAGGGGTTCCCTGTTTTCCGCAAAGCTGGATATTTCAGTCAGTACCATTGCCCTCATGTTGATCGTCCCTCCTTTCCGGAGACAGAATACCCCATAAGGGGATTCAGGGTAAAGGCTTTATTGCTCATCCTGAAAACTAAAATCCTCCGTGAGAGGTGCCCTCTCCCCGGAAACCAGAGACAGGGAGTGAAAACCAGCATGACCCATGATTCCTTTGTACGGCCCTGGCCGGTGCCCGGTTGGGCCTGTTTCAGAGGGGGCCCGTGTGCCACTGCCCAATGACCAGGATCTTTACCTTTTCATGTAGCATGGGACAGTGTATATAAGTCATGGAAAGACTGCTTGGGAAGATTGGGAAGCATGAAAAGACCTGAGGTGCTATATTTCTTTGAAAGGCCGGAGGCAGTTCCGCCCAAAAGGCTCTTCCAAATCCGCGACCTCATCGAGGAGGGAACCGGTGTGGGCACATCCTGGATCATGGAAAACCTCCAGAGGGCCTTTCTTATAGGCTATGCCGAGCACAGTGCGGAGATCGTGGGCACTTCAACCCATAAGTATCCGAAAGATTCCTACCGGAAAAAGATCGAAGATGCCACAGGTCTTGATCTTTCCGGCTATCTGGAGCGGGGCTATACCGCGGTAAGGCCCGGGTACAGGGGCCTCGGTATCGGAGGGAGGCTCATAAGGGGGCTTATTGAACGATCGGGGGACAAGAAGGTCTATGTGACCATACGAACAGATAACGTGCCCCCCCTTAAGATGACCCACCGGGAAGGGATGCTCCTGGTGGCCACCTTTAGAAACCATAGGACCGGCCATGAGCTGGCCCTCTTTGCCAACCAGCGACCGCCCCTGAAAGCATAGGTTTGACCAACGACCTTTGAAGGCGTTTTTCATTGAGGGCCTAAGGGCTCGCGCGGGGGGCCGCACCCACCGTTTTTCCGGATTAGACCGGGACAAGGAGGGTTTATATGACGAGGGTAAGTATCCAGAAAGCCACCTACGGGGAACCCGGAATCGAGAGGCTTCTCGGTCCCCTGGGAGGTATGGGGAATTTTGTGGAAGAGGGGGACAGGGTTCTCCTGAAGGTAAACCTCCTGTCTGCGCGGGAGCCGGAAAAGGCAGTCACAACACATCCCGCACTCGTCAGGGCAGTGGCCCTGGCCGTCAGGGACGCGGGGGGGAGGCCCTATATCGGTGATTCACCGGCGGGGAGATTCTCTGAGAGGGCGTTGAGGAAGGCCTATAAAAAGACCGGACTGGAGGCCTTATCAAAGGAAGAGGGGATCCCCCTGAACTGGGATACCAATAGCAGGCGGGTGGATATCCGGGACGGGCTGAGGCTGAAGCAGGTTCCCGTATGCAACTTTGTGCTGGAAGCGGATAAGATTATCGCCCTGCCCAAGCTGAAAACCCACTCACTCCAATTCATGACCCTGGCTTGCAAGATAACCTACGGGGCTGTGCCGGGGCTCACAAAGGCGAGGTATCATGGTAGGTTCCCGAGACGTGCCGCCTTTGCCGATATGATACTCGATATCATGGCATGCGTTAGTCCCCGATTGTACGTTATGGACGGCATCCTTGCCATGGAGGGGCAGGGTCCGGGAAGTGGAGACCCCGTAAACCTGGGCTGGCTTCTGGCCTCCACCGATCCTGTGGCCATGGATATTTCCGTCTGCAGGCTCCTTGGAATAGAGCCCGTGGCCATTCCCGTCCTGAAGAGGGCCAAGGTCAGGGGCTTGTGGCCGGAGGCCATGGAGTATCCGTTGCTCGCCCCCGGGGAGATCGGATGTCAGGGGTTCAAACTGCCCAACACCACCGATCATCTGTTGACGGAAAAGAAGCAGCCCAATAAGAGACCCCTGGTCACGGAGAGATGCATAGGCTGCGGAGAGTGCCGGGAGATCTGTCCCAAGGAGGCAATTCAGATTGAAGGGGAGCGGGCGTCCATCGACCGTTCAAAATGTATAAGTTGTTTCTGCTGTCACGAAGTCTGTCCGGAAAAGGCCATTGAGCTGGTGGCGGAAAGAAAGGGCTGAACTGAGGCATTCCGGAATGGCCTATCGTCTGATCCTTCCGGGGCGGCAAAGAGACTAAGACTTAATAAACCACTTTAATTTCAATAAGTTGTAGAATTTACGAGACGTCTCTTTATGGTGCCTGGGACGAGAATCGAACTCGTACAGAGACTAAGCTCCGAGGGATTTTAAGTCCCTTGCGTCTACCTATTCCGCCACCCAGGCATTTAGAGTGAAACAGTGGCAAGCCTGTCTTCTTGGGAGGCAGTATAGGGGAATTGCCTTTACGGGTCAAGCAAAATGCGAGTGTCCGGCCTCGGCCCGGATTGGGTGGGCGTCGATGAAAGGAGGGTAGACGGGATCATCGCCGCAGGTGACATGAAATCTCCTGTGGCGCCCTTTGTCAGGGCCGGGAAAAGAAAATCCCCTGAACCCTGGCGTGTGGTTGGCGATCAGGTTCACAACTTTGATGCATCGTTACCTCTGCCACTGATTCACAATTCAAGCTGTAATCCCGGTTTCAAGTGGAGGACCGGTAGAGAAGCATATAACTTTTCGAGCTTAAGGATATTCTACCGGTCCCCTGCATGCAGGATTCAGGCGCGAGTATCAGGAGGCCTTTTTGGTCGCTTCGCTCAAAGGAACACTCACGGGAACCCCTTCATAGGGGGTTCTTCTCTTACTTCTTGATACTTTCGCCTCTCTCATTGCCTTTAAGATACCAATTGCCTCCTTTTGCCCCTGATACAGTCTGCTCATCTCTATGGCCATGCCGGCTATCTGCGCCAGTGCCTGAACAAAATTCACGTCTTCCAGGGTGAACTCCCAGGGCTCCGAAGTGTAAACACGCAAGGCACCTGCCACCTTACCACGTATTATCACGGGCACGGACAATATGGAGACGATTCCCTCTTCTTTGGCCTCTTCAGCATACTGAATTCTCGGGTCATCGCCGACATCGTAGATTGCAACCGGACCGTCCTCCAGGGACTGGGAAATCGATTTCATGGCACTCAGGGGGCCTTTATTGATATACTTGTCACTCAGGCCAAATGAGGCGGCCATTTCCAGTTCGTGGGTTTTGCGGTTGATAAGAAACAGGGCACACCCTTTGGCATCCAGAGCCGTTTTGATCCCTTCCACTGTGATGAGCACAACCTCCTCCGGGTCTCTGGAATGGGAGATGCCTTTGGTAATCTTAATCATCGTTTCATAATTTATGAGTTGCTTTTTCATGGCGACCTCCTTTTGTTAAAGGGTTGTTAAATGGAAACGCAGGCTTTTTCAGCCTGTGCGGTTAGACTTCAGCAATTGTGGATATGAGATCTATCCCGCCCGTGGCGGGAGTCCGTCCGTGGGATAAGACCACGTTCCCCGGCGCAAGCCGGGGATTCGCGTCCGTCTCCACGCTCCCTGGTCAATGCGGCACTATCTATCTTCCCGGGATCAATACCCATTCCATAGATGTTGTTGAGCGGGATTGAAGGATTGGCACTCGAATTAAAGAGGATCTGATACGGGGGAAGGATTGTCTGGGAACAAAGGCCCAGGACAGGGATATGGCTTCCATTTAACGTCTTGCTGTCATAGACGATCAAGATCTGGCGCGCGGCTGCATCCATGCTGTGCCTCCACGACGCATAATCGCTGTGCAATGAACAGACCCTCGACGGTGCTTGCAATTACACAACGGTATATCCGTCATTCTATGAAACAGAATGTCTTTTTAAGAGGTATATATTAAACTATACACAAAAACGTCCTCCGTCAAGTTTTTCTTCCATCAGTTCTGGGAAACGGCGA
>DREN01000101.1 GCA_011051075.1 Deltaproteobacteria bacterium
CCTCAGGGGATTATATGCGAGTTCATCTTCAAAACTGTAGCCCGGTCCTCCCCTTCCGGTGCCCGTGGGATCGCCTCCCTGGATCATAAAATCGCCTATCACCCGGTGAAAACTAACCCCGTCATAAAAGCCCTCCCGGGCCAGAAACACGAAGTTGTTAACGGTCTTGGGCGCGTGTTCGGGATACAGTTCCAGCTCCAGGCCGCCCCTGCCGGTCTCAATGGTAACATGGTAGGTGGTATCGGGATTGATCTTCATTGCCGGTGGTTTGCTCCACTGTTTCTCACTCATCTGTTATTCTCCTTTTCCAAGTTTCACACAGGTTATCCCTCCCCCCATTGCCATTCAATGGGAGAAGGTGGTGATTAAACGTCTCCAAAACGATACAACACGTCAAAATCAAAGGGGGGTTGTGGATGACCCTGTCCCTGCTGGCCTGGAACTTTCACTTACGCAGCCGGATCGCCTCAGGCGTCACCTCAACAAGTTCCTCCTCAGTGATATATGAGATGCACTCTTCAAGGCTCATCTGCACCGGGGGCGTGAGGATCACGTTTTCATCTGACCCTGAGGCGCGCATATTGGTGAGCTTCTTTCCCTTTGCCGGATTGACCACCAGGTCCTGGGGCCTGCAGTTTTCGCCTATTATCTGCCCTCCATAGACCCGGATCCCCGGCCCGTAGAAAAGCTTTCCCCTGTCCTGGAGGTTGAAAAGGGCGTAGGCCACGGTCGTGCAAGCTTCCTTGACCACCATGACGCCCTTGTTCCGGTTTCTGATTTCACCTGCGAAAGGCCCGTATTCCAGAAACACGGAGTTCATAATCCCCATCCCCTTTGTGTCGGTGAGAAACTCCGACCGGAATCCCAGAAGGCCCCTGGTAGGTATCCTGTAGATGAGACGGGCCATGGTGTTGTCCTGGCTCATCTCAAGCAACCGGCCCTTACGCGCCCCTAATTTTTCCATGACAGACCCCATATACTCCCTGTCAACGTCGATGGTCAGTTCTTCGTAGGGTTCAAGCCGGTGGCCGTTCTCCTGCCTCATGATGACCTGGGGTCTGCTCACCTGGAACTCATAGCCCTCACGCCGCATCTTCTCTATGAGGATGGAGATATGCAGTTCTCCCCTGCCGGAGACCTTGAAACCCCTGCCTTCTTCCAGTTCTTCCACCAGCAGGGCCGCATCGGAGAGGGCCTCTTTCCGGAGTCGTTCCGTCAGATGTCTTGAGGTCCCGAACCTGGCTTCGGACCCGGCAAAGGGCGAATCATTGGGAACAAAACGGGTTGAGATGGTGCAGGGATCTATCTCCATTGGGGGAAGGGGCATGGGATCGTTGGGGTCGGTGTAGGTCTCACCAAGGGTAACCTCATCCATACCTGCGACGGCAACGATTTCCCCAACTCCAGCCGTATCCGTGGGGACTTTCCTGTCCCCTTCAAACCGGTACACCTTGGTGATGCGGGCCGGCACAAGTCTCCCGTCACGCCGGGCAACGACTATCTCCTTGTTGACGTTCAACGTTCCCCCGGTTATCTTCCCTATGCCCAGACGTCCCAGATAGGGGGAATAGTCAACAGAACTCACCAGCATCTGCAAGGGAGACGCAGGATCTCCGGACGGAGCGGGGATATGTGATATGATCTTCTCAAAAAGGGGCTCCATGGATGATCTTAGGCCCGTAGATTCTGAGACGGTATATCCCTCCTTTGCAGAGGCAAGAATGACCGGAAAGTCAAGGATATGATCAGGGGCATCGAGCTTGACAAAGAGGTCGAATACCTGATCCACGGTCCACTCCGTCCTGGCGGCCGGTTTATCAACCTTGTTTATGACGACGATTATGGGAAGGGCCCGTGCGAGGGCCTTCTTCAACACGAAGTAGGTCTGGGGCATGGGGCCTTCCTGAGCATCCACCAAGAGCAGGGCCCCGTCGGCCATCCCTAAAACCCGTTCAACCTGTCCGCCGAAGTCAGCATGACCGGGGGTGTCGATAATATTTATCCAGTGGCCCTTATATCTGAAGGAGGCGTTCTTGGATGAAATGGTGATGCCCCGTTCCCGTTCCAGGTCCATGGAATCCATGAAACGTTCTCTCACATGCTCGTTCTCGCGAAACGCCCCACTCTGTCTGAACATCTGGTCCACCAGCGTGGTTTTACCATGGTCAACATGGGCGATAATGGCGATATTTCTGATTTTGCTCTGATCCATCTGGTTTCCCGATTCTGACCGGTCCTCTGGCACGGTTGGTTTAAGAGAACGGTCACTGTGAACTTCAGGTCAAAATGACCCAATCGGACTTTGTTTTATAAAAACTTTGTAGTTTGTCTCAGTTACCTCACAATGTCAATGAAAAAATGGAAAGGCGGAAAAAGGGCCCGCGCATCTTCCGATCAGGGCTCCGTCATGCTTGCTGATAACAGCTTGAAATCATGTTGGTATGGACGGCCTTTAAAATTTTAGCGCAACGTCGCAAAGCACGCAAAGAACAAGAGGAAAAGCTTGGCGACTTGGCAACTTCGCGTGAGATTACCTTCTCTTCAACTTGCGTGATATCAGCACATTCGCGTCGACTTTGACGTTTCCCTGGATCTTCCGATCCTATTCATTGACACCTCTCTCCTGATTCTGATAGTCTTATTTTCTTCCTTAATCCTTCAAAGGCCCCCTTTTGAAAAAGGGATCCCCTTTCCCCGCACTACTCCCCGGCCCTCTTGACCGGGGCGGGGGACGGCAATGAGGGAGAAATAGGAGGGCACCTCATTTTGAAAGGGAAAAATTATGGGTCTTATATCCGGCTCCACGAGCTTTACCAGGTACCTGGCAAAGGACTCTCTTCCTGAAGATTTCATGAAAGATCTCTCTGAAAAGATCACACGGCACTCCTTCCAGGGTCTAGATGAACAATCGGTTGATGAGCGCTCCTTCGGCTGGGTGAATATCATGAACATGTTCGACAGCCGGTTTGCGGGGCTTGAGTTTCTCAAAGAGCCCTACATCACCATGTCTCTGAGGGTTGATGAGAGGAAGGTTCCTGCAACCGCCCTGAAACAGCACTGCCTTGAGGCTGAGGAGCGGATCAAGAGGGATGAAAATCTCGAATATCTGCCGAAAAACCGGCGTCTGGATATAAAGGAGGGTGTGAGGATGCGCCTTCTCAGACGAGCAATCCCTGCTTCCAGGTGCTATGACATGGTCTGGAACTACAGCACCGGACTTGTAATATTCGGCTCCACCTCAAACAGGATTTGCGATGAATTCGTGGAGCTTTTTCTCAAGACCTTCGGTATTGAACTACTGGCAATCTGCCCCTATATCCTTGCGGGCAGAGCCCTTGAAAAGCAAGGGACATCCCTCGATCTTCTTGACGGCCTGGTCCCCTGGGACTTTGAGCAGGAGCGTTAATCATGCATCTTCTGGAAAAGGTAAGAGAAACAGAATTCTTGGGAAGGGAGTTCCTCCTGTGGCTGTGGTTCAGGGCGGAAACGGAGAGGGGGTTTTTTGATGTGGGAGAAAAGGAGAGGGCCGAGGTCTGGTTTGACGGAAAAATCACGCTCCGCTCTGAAAATGAGAAAGGAGTAGAGACCATCATCTGTTCAGGCAATACCTCGAACATGAGAGAGGCCCGCTTCGCACTCACAGAGGAGAAAAAGGTGGTCCAGGCCACGGTTAAACTTGCCATGGGAGACAACCAGTGGTCTTTTACCCTTGACTCCACCTGGCTGAACTTCACCACCTTCAAGTCGCCCAGGGTTGTGCAGGACAGGGAGGAAGACCCCGACGGAGTCTTTTATGAGAAGATCTTCCTCATGGAAAAGGCCATATCCGCCATGGATAAGATATACGCATCTTTCATCAAACTCCGTCTTTCTCCTGAATGGGATAATAAGGAGGGGCCCGAATTGGCCGGGTGGATAAGCTTGTACTGCTGGGACGCTCCTGCCCCGTACCTGTAAGACCCGGTTTACTGGGCTCTACGTTCCCAGGGAAAGGGTCACCTGCCTGCCTTAATAGCCTGAATGCCGTAGTCCTTTCGCAGCCTTGTCCAGAGGGCCCTCAGGATTAGCACGGGGGCATAGTCCACGTGCATCTTATCATCCCCTGAAACATCTTTGCACGATTCCATCAACCGGTCGCTGTCAAGCCAGGAGTCGAGCCTCTCACGCATGAACCTGACCAGGGAAAAGGGGAGGGAACCCAGTTCTGTTTCGTCCATCCGGGCTATCAAGATCCTGGTCTTTACGGGCAGCTCTTCGATCAGTCTTTCCACCGCCTCATCCACGGTCTTTGGAAGTGAGTACTTGGCCAGGGCGGGATCGGCTCCCTCCGGTGACATCTCCGTCTGAAAAGCGGCCTCAAAGGCTCCCGTCACCTTACGGTATATCTCCGGATCCTTGCCGGCGGTGGTTCCTGTCACGTTGAGGATCTTTATCTTGTGCTCCCTGACCCACGCACGGATCATCCAGCCTGCCTCACTGGCATCCATGAGGCTCAGATCCACGTTGAGGAGGGGCCGGCTGTTCAACCTGACCATCTCTGCTGTGGAGGCCGTTTCGCCCTCAGGCTCTCCGTGGGTGAAAATAACGGTCCCGTAGGCGTAGAGGATGTTCTGTTTTCTCCACTGAAAGGCACTCGTTGTGGGCATCTCCTTCAGGTCGTATGAGACCGGAAGAGTACCGTCTTCGGTTTTACGGCCCTTTCGCACCCATCCACCATAGGGAACCCCCCACCTGATGGCCGCATCCAGAGCAGCCCGCTCGGCCCCTGTCTCTCCACCTGATACGATCTTAACATCCACTGTTCCACCCTGTCTTGTCCCGCACGGCACTCCCATGTCTCTGCCCGGGCATTCTTAAGACCATCCTCTCAAAATCCAAGACATTTGGCAAGGGATTGCCTGTCCCGCCTGTCGCGTATCCCTTTCCTCAGGGCTCCGTCATGCTTGCTGATAACAGATTGAAATCATGTTGGTATGGACGGCCTTTAAAATTTTAGCGCAAAATCGCAAAGCACGCAAAGAACAAAAGAAAAAGCTTAGCAACTTCGCGTCTTTGCGTGAGATTACCTTCTCTTCAACTTGCGTGATATCAGCACATTCGCGTCGACTTTGACGTTCCCTGTCCCTTTCCTGTTTCGTCTTGACACGGATACAGGAGGAACAATACTATAGGCCTACAGAAAAACATTATCTTAAAG
>DREN01000469.1 GCA_011051075.1 Deltaproteobacteria bacterium
GGCCTGGGAGGCATGAAATTTCCGGGGGGAGCGGGGTCCAGGCGATGGGGGGCACGCCACGCAGACAAGCTCCATATGCTGAGTTCCAGCATAAGGACCCCCGTTACCATGGGGGCCGGCCTGCGCAATGTGGCCCACGAGTGGTCTCTGCGCCACATAGAATTTGAGTTTGGAAACTATTTCAGCAACGCCAGGGTCATGTTCCTCTCCGGGCTCGCCAGTTACAGGATAGCCAGGGTCATGTCCGAGTTTACCGACAACCTGAGCTTTGCAGATCCTGTCCTGGATCACGGCATTCCCAAGTTCCTTACCTCCCTGAAAGACCTGGAGATGTATGCGGGCGGGGTTCACGATCTGCTTAAATGGGTCCCTGGCAGGCGTCTCTCCTCCTCTGTCACGCCCATAGCCAAGTGGAACGAGTACATCATGCGCAAGGCCATGCAGAAGGCCAATATAATCGTGGTGCCGCATCACGGCTTCTACCGATACCTGGAGAACAGCACCCTGGAGGAGTTGGGCGGAAAGACCGTTATTACCTCTTGTGCCGATGATGACCGGGTCGGATTCCTGAAAGACAGGGGAGTTGATGTGATTATAGATCCAGCCCCCAAGGTCCTGGAACGTGTGGTGGGATTCAACGTCCTTGAGGCCCTGATCCTGGCGGCCCTTGGAAAGAGGCAGGACGAGATTACCGATGACGATCTGTTAGAGATAATCAGCGATGAGATGATGGACCCAAGGGTGGTATACCCCTCAGGCGACCCCAAACGGGTCAACCGCTTCGCCTTTGTGATTCACCCCCTCTCCCAGGAGTTCTTTAAAAAGGAAAAGACCCTTGATTTTGTCTCAAAGGTCGCGCCTCCCCCCTTTATGGACGCGGTGGAGAGGGTCATGGCCTATTCTCCACCCTTTATCTACTCCAGGGTAACGGGGATAAAATCGCCCACAGGGGTTGAGGCGGAGGGGTGGTTGATCGCCGTGGGAGGGACACCCAAGCAGATGCTCTCCCATAGGCCTGAATTCACCTATGACCGACTCCTTCAGGCCGCCAGGATGGCAAAAAGGCTGGGGGCCCAGATCATGGGATTAGGGGCCTTTACCAAGGTGGTGGGCGACGCGGGTGTGACCGTGGCCAGACGGGCGGATATCCCCATAACCACGGGTAACAGCTACAGCGCCTCAGGGGCCCTCTGGGCCGCGGCTGACGCGGTGCGGCGCATGGGCCTGATCAAGGTGGAAAAGGGGAAGAAGATAAAGGGGAAGACCATGGTCTTCGGGGCCACAGGGGCCATCGGTTCGGTCTGCTGCCGCCTCCTGGCAAAGGCCTTTGAGGAGGTCTATATGGTGGGGCGGAACACGGCCAAGCTGCTGGCCTTGAGGGAATCGATCCTCGAGGAAACCCCGGACGTGAAACTCCACGTGTCCACCAGGACCGACAAGTACCTCCCTGATATGGACGTTGTGGTAACGGCCACCTCAGGGGCGGGAAAGGCGATCCTGGATATCACCAAGGTAAAGCCGGGCTGCGTTATTACCGACGTGGCCCGTCCCCTGGACCTTTCTCCCGAGGATGTGGCAAAACGACCCGATGTGCTGGTCATTGAATCGGGGGAGATAGAGCTTCCCGGCAACCCGGAGATGAAGAATATCGGGCTCCCACCCAGGGTGGCCTACGCATGCCTGGCAGAGACCATTGTACTGGCCCTGGAGGGACGCTTTGAGACCTTTACCATAGGTCGTGAAATCGAGTGGGAAAAGGTGAGGGAGATCTACAAGCTCGGCCTTAAACACGGGATGAAACTGGCGGCCATATCAGGGGTCAACGGGGTGTTCAGTGATGAGGATATCCTCAGGGTGAAGAGATTAGCGGTCAAGGCGAGGAAGAACTGGAGGGGAGGGGTTAGTGATTAGGGAGTAGGGATTGAAGGATTGAGGGATTGGATGGCGGTGTGTAAATCACATGGAGGCGATTGGAGGGAAAGGAGGGAGAGATGAAGAGGCTTAAGGAGATTAAAGATCTGGTTCAGGAGGCCATTGACAGCGGGGCAAGGAACGTTGAGGAGATACACAGGTGTCTGGCCGCAAAGCCGTTCAAAGTGCTTAAGAAGATCAGGGTATCAGGCTCCGCGGTGGAAAGGCTGGAAGACTTTCAGGGCCAGACCATCGGGAATGTGTATGAGTTCATCCGTTCCCTAAACGAGAAGATCGGCGAGATCGCCACCGAACTCCTGAAAAAGATGGAGGGGGACAGGGAGGCCGGAAAGGGAAAGAGGAAGGCCGAGAAGGTGGAGGTCTCGGCCCCGGATCGGTGCATGGCCACAACAAAAAAAGGTACCAGGTGCAAGAGAAAACCGAGGGCCGGTTCCAGGTTCTGTGGTATACATCAGCCTAAATAGTGTCTGAACGGCCTTTTCGTTCAGCCGATAAGCAGCTATGAAGGAGCGTCTTTCAGGTGAATAGGGTTGAGAAAGGCCCGTCCGGTCAGGGCAGGAGCTGTGTCACGGGCATGAGGAGTAGCTCAATGGGGATCACCATCGTTCAGAAGAGCGATCTCAAACACCCCAGGCCCAATCCAAAAACGGCCCTGGTCCTTTCCGGCGGCGGCATATCCGGTGGCGCCTTTAAATTAGGCGGGCTCCAGGCGCTGAGCACCTTCATGCTGAACCGGAACATCGGGGAGTTTGACATCTACGTGGGCGTAAGCGCTGGGGCCCTGCTCGCGGCGTTTCTGGCCAACGGGATTTCACCTGAGGAGCTGGCAAAGGGCTTTGAGGGGGAGCGGGGACGTATAGGCCCGATCCCTCTCTCAAGGATCTACTCGGTGAACTACTCGGGCTTTATCTGGAGCCCCATCCATACGGCGGGCCAGGTCCTTGGGTGGCTGCCGAGATTCGGCCTTAATTTCATCATGTCCAACAACATTTTCAGGAAAGAATTCCGGAAAACTGCCTTAAAGTTTATTGGCAGCCCCTCATATGAAAACGCTCAGGAGCTTTTCAGGTACTGTCTCCGCAAGGGCAGGCTGAACATCCCACACCCCTCTCTGCCCTGGGGGCTTATTCCCAACTGCATCTTTTCCACGGACAGCTTTGAACGGGCCCTGCGAAAGAACTTCAGGAAAAGCGGTCTCCAGAACGATTTCAGGGCCCTTTACAGAAAGACCGGGAGGGCGCTCTATATCTTTGCCATGAACCTCAATAACGCCGAGAGGGAGGTCTTCGGACACGATGAGAACGGCAGGCCCCTGATAACAAAGGCGATGCAGGCGTCCATTGCCATCCCGGTGTTTTACGCCCCTGTAAAGATTGACGGCGTGGATTACGTGGACGGGGCCGTGATCAAGACCACCAGCATGGACCTGGCCGTCTCAAAAGGGGCCGACCTCATCATATGTTATAACCCCTTTCGCCCGTTCAACTACGAGACCTTCTGTGAACAGTGCGAGGTAGGCGAAAACAGGCTGCGGATCGCGGAAGACGGCATGTACGCTGTTTTTAATCAGGCGATGCGCACCATGCTCCATACCAGGCTGATGCACGGTATAAACACCTATGTCAAGAATCCGGATTTCAAGGGAGATATTATCCTCATTGAGCCCACCGAGTATGACGCTGACTTTTTTGATATGAACCCCCTGGCCTTCTGGGGGCGGAGAGATGCGGCCAAAAGAGGTTTCAGGTCGGTGAGCAGTGCCATCAGCGGCAATTACGATAGACTCAGGCGTATTCTCAGTGCCTATGGGGTAAGGGTTAATCCCAAGTTCAAAAAGGCCTCCGTGGAAACCCCTGAATCGGAGGCTGGAGGTCAGGGGAGCAATATCCTTCCTGAGGAGGGCTTCGCGGCAGCGGTTCAGTGAAGGATCTCTCAGGATTCGCAGTTTCTGCGGTCCGGGGGTCTGATTATTTGAGGGCTTCGTCGTTATGATCGGACGAGGGTTTTCAGCAGGTGTTGGAATTCACCAGGGCCGCCTTTGAAATGGCGCTTCATTTTGTGGCTGAAGAGGGAAAGGGGAAAAGTGACTGAGGGCTGGCTCATCTAAAAGGATCACTCATGATGCGCCGTAACAGTTGCGCGGACCAGTGGTTTCAGACGCCTTTTCGCTTAAAAGGCCTTGCGAAAGATCTCCAGGGCGTCTTCCAAGGTGACCTCCTTGGGGTTGTACACAAGGGCGCCGTCATTTATGGCCGCTTTTGCCGCCTCAGGGAGCATCTCCTCTGCCACCTGCGCCTGTTTCAGGCCTATGGGGAGGCCTGAAATACGGTTCAGCCTCTTGAGGAGATTCCTCACCAGGGAGATGGTCTCCCGGGCCTGGTCCCGGGGCTCCAGATAGCCCAGGGCGCCGCCCAGGTCGGCGGAGAGTTCGGCAATCCTGTCAGGGACCTTGTCCAGGTTATACTCCAGGCAATAGGGGAGGAGGATGGCGTTTGCCACCCCGTGGGGAACGTGGCATACCCCCCCCAGGGCGTGGGCCAGGGCGTGGACCATCCCCACCATGGAGTTTGAAAAGGCTATGCCTGCGAAAAGGGCCGCGTTGGCCATGCCCATACGGGCCTCTTCATCTTTTCCGTTTTCCGTGGCCCTCACCAGGTAGTGCCGGATCAGGCCCAGGGCAGTTTTTGCGTAGATATCATCAATGGGGTTTTTCTGCAGGCATGTGTAGGCCTCAATGGCGTGGGTGAGGACGTCCATGCCCGTTGCTGCCGTGATGAGCGGTGGCAGGGTCATGGTCATCCTGGGGTCTATGACGGCGATGTCAGGATAGAGCTTGTCCGATACAAAGGACATCTTTGTCTCTGTTTCTTCGTTGTAGATAACCGCCACCTTTGTTACTTCGCTGCCGGTGCCCGCGGTGGTGGGCACGGCGATGAGGGGTTTCAGGTCCCTGGTGATCCTGTCGGCACCCTGAAACTTCAGGATGTTGTTGGATCGCTCCGATACTATGATATTGGCCCCCTTTGCCGAATCAAGGGCGCTGCCGCCCCCCACGGCGATGAAACAGTCACACTTCTCCTTCCTGAATATCCTGGCGATCCTGCCTGCCACCCTGCTGCTGGAGTCCCTTGGAACATCATCAAAGATCGATCCGATCTCCCGGTCTGAATCGGCAAAGGCGGATTTGACTATATCGATGAGGCCGGCCCCTGCCACACCCTTGTCTGTAATCAGCATGGCCCTCTTAGAGCCCATAAGGCC
>DREN01000331.1 GCA_011051075.1 Deltaproteobacteria bacterium
AATCTATCCCGCCCGTGGCGGGAGTCCGTCCGTGGGGGCCTCTTTTCCAAAGGACGCAAAACCCTGTCTCATTTTATAGGGGCGGCAGCATGCGCTTGAAATAAGCTACGGGAAAGCCCCAGGAGAGAGTCTCGGTTGGAACTTATACGGGTCCCTGCCTGCTCCGAAGCTGTAATCCGACTAAGGGGGCGTTCCATTTCGTGATGGAATATTTTGTTGCGTCCTTTGGAAAAGAGGCCCCCACGGACTAAGGGTAACCGCACAGGTCGAATTTTTTCACAAGGGCAAGGAGTCCGGCAGGCTCGTCCACCTCAATAACATCCATCCCCCGGAAGGTACCAGAAGTTACATTTTCTTCGATTTTCAACAGCCGCCCGCCATGCAGTGAACGCCTTGACTTATTCAGGGTACTTCATTATTGTCCTGGATCATCAACCCTGTATCATACTGAAGGCGGGGTATGGCCCCTCGGTCGGTCGTGCTTGGCCCGGGGAGAGAATCATCAATGATCTGTGTGGCTCATGGGGAAAATAAAACGGTCCTCCCTGCCCTGGTTGTTTTCCTCATCCTCCTCTTGATCGGTTTTTCCGGTCTTGACCACGGCCTTTGTCAGGAGGCCCCCAACACAGAGGAGACCAGGACAGATGGGGGAGCCCCCGCCACCGAGCCTGAAATCAACATCGGTGCCTGGCTGGCCACGTTTTTTTCAAGGCATATCTCGGCGGTTGACGGGGACAGGTGCCCCAGTGCGCCCACCTGTTCTTCCTACAGCGCCCAGGCCTTCAGAAAGCACGGGTTTTTTGTGGGATGGGTTATGACCGTTGATCGCCTGATCCACGAGGGGGACGAAGGCTCTGTTTCCCCCCTTGTGAGACGGGGAAAGCAGCTCAAGATTCTTGATCCGGTGGAAAACAACGATTTCTGGTGGTACTCCAAGAATGAAAAACACGGGGATTAGGCGCCTGTGCCTGGTGGTCGCAGGGCTGGGGATACTGCTCGCGTGGGGATCCACGGCCCTCTCCGAGGAGTTAATTATCCACAGCGACCAGCAGTTCGCCTTTGCGGAGTCGTGCATGGACAAGGGCGACTATGACCGGGCCATAGATGAGTTTGAGCGATTTATCTATTTTTTTCCCAGGGACAGGCGTGTTCCCCTTGCCCGCCACCTGATCGGGATCTGTTATATGAAGGACGGCCGGTACAGGGAGGCCAGAAAGGTCTTTCTCCGCACCGTAGGGGATGACCCTGAAGGCCCCTTTGCGGGCAAGGCCCTTTTTCTGATCGGAGAGTCCTACTATGAGCAGGGCGCTCCGGAGGAGGCGAGCTACTACTTCGGGCAGGTGCTTGATCGCTACCCCACAGGCCGGTTGGAAAACGCGGCCCGCTACCGCCTGGGGTGGACCAGGATGCAGGAGAACAGGTGGCAGGAGGCGTCTGACCAGTTCAGCAAGGTAGCCCGGACGAGCACCCTCTACGACAGCGCCAGGGTCCTTTCAACGGAGAGCCTCAAGGGAGAGGAACTCCCGTACAAAGACCCTGTAAGCGCCGGTATCATGGCGGGGATAATCCCCGGTCTGGGTCACGTCTATGTGTCGAGGTACAAGGACGCCCTTGTAGCATTTCTCTTGAACGGGCTCTTCATATGGGCTACAATAGAATCGTTTAATCAGGACCACAATGTGCTGGGCGGTATCCTCGCGTTTTTTGAGGCAGGCTGGTACGCTGGAAATATCTACAGTGCCGTCAACGTGACCCACAAGTGGAACAGAAAGGTGAGGGACGGTTTCAGGAAGGGTCTCATTGACAGGTTCGACCTGCATCTGCTTGCCTCAAAAAGGGGACCGGAGGGAGTGGCCCTCTCGTTCAGGTTTTAGGGCCTGAACACCGGTTCAGCCTGTGCAGGGGATTTATTAATTTCCATTAGATCCGCCAGGGGCGGACAAATCTGCTGAGGGAGGTAACACATGAAAAAAACAGGATTATTGCTCTTGATGGCGCTCTTTTTAACCGGGTGCGGTGCAGCGGTCCAGGAATCCGGGTTCTGGTCCCACGACACCATGTACAAGAACTGGTCCCACCTGGCGTACAGCTGGTTCGGCTACAAAAACCCTACCGTAGCTGACGGAAAGGCATCCGAGGAACAGGGCTGGTGGGGAATAACCCAGGCCGTGGATGTGACCGAGCTGAAAAAAAAGGAGCACGATCCAATGGCCAATCCGGAAGAGTAGGCCCCAGGGCACAGGGGGCCCGTAGGATCCACCCCTCTTACGCGCCCCCTGCCACAACCCAAAGCAGTCACCCGTGAGCCCTTAGTCTTAGAGGCGGCCGAGGATCTTTTCAAGGTTGACGAGGAGCCTGGCAAGACGGTCACCGGGTACGCTCCTCCCTATGCTTCCCAATATGCCGTAGCCCTCGGCCCTGTCTTCAACCTCCCCTTCCGGGAGGTCTGTTACAAGTATCATGGCGGTCATGGGAGAGGCCTTTACCACCCCCTCCATGGTATGAAAAACCGAAAGATTTCCTTCACTCTCCCCCACAAAGGCAAGGTGAAAGTCCTTGTCCCGCAGGAGCACAAGGGCCTCATCCTGTCTGGCCGCAACCGTTACGGAGTACGATCTTGCCTTGAGGACTCTGGTAATGGCCTCGGCCACTGCCTCTTCCCCTTCTATGATCAGCGCTGATATCTTCTTGTCATCTTTCATGGTACTGTCTCCTGAAACAACGGTTTTTGGGGAACATCTACACCAAAGTTATGACCGGGAGAGGGCACCCCTGTCAACTCCCATCTGCCACAGATAAAGGGCGATCCCGGTGGCCATGGCCGCGTTTAGAGACTTCACCCCGTTTTTCATGGGAATGGCCAGGCATGTGCCGCTCTCCAGGGAGGCCGGTACGCCAGGCCCCTCAAGACCGGGAACCAGATAAAAGTCTGATGGGAACCGGTATCCGGCAATCTTCTCCCCATCGGGTGAGAGGGTGATAAGGGGGGCCCCTGAAACGGACAGCTGTTTCAAAGATGGCCCTGAAAACAGGGGAATCCTGAAGATACTGCTCCCCGCCGCCCGGGTGGATCTGGGATGGAAGGGATGGGCCGCCTCCTTCAGGAGGACCACCCTTGACACCCCCAGTCCCGCTGCGGTCCTGATCACCGATCCCACGTTGGCAGGATCCTGAAACGGGATACAGAGGGTACACCCGGGGATCGGCTGTGCCGGAGAAAACCTGGGGAAGGTTCCGAATCTAACCACGAGCAGGGGCTGGTCCGTACCGGAGATATCCAGTTGGCGAAAAAGCCCTTGGTCCAAGCAGTAACGGCGGATATGGCCCGTCCCCGTCCGGACAGGGGGGGAATGGTCCGGGGAAAAGATAATCGCCTCGCATCTCTCGGGAAATTCCTCCAGAACCTCTTCGGTCTGCCTGGGACCGGAAAGGATGGCCATGCGGTACTGCCTGATCCCCCTTACCCCTGTGAGCTTCAGGAAGGTCTTGAAGGTCTGGTTACGGGGGCTGAATATCTCTACTATCCTCATCTGTTTTATGGGAGAGGCCCAGCCTGTCAGAGCCTTTCAAGCCACTCCCCTATCTGACCTGCGGAGAGGTCCTTCCTCCCGTAAAACAGGGTGAAAAAGTGGTGGAACCTCCTCACGAGGCCCGTGTCCTTCACAGCCTCCTGCACGGTCAGTTTCCCCCTCACATCGTAGAAGGCCTTCAGTCTCATGAAGATCTCTACGGCATGGGTTTCCTGGTCCTCCCTGAGTGGACCGACCTGAGAGGCCGTTTGAAGGAGCCCCAAAAGGGGTGTCCTGTACTGCGCCATGATCTTGTAGTTATAGTAAAAGGCCTCTCTTTCGTCCAGGTGCTCCTTTGGCGCAAAGGTTTCAATGACGTCGATGAGTCTGTCAAACTCGTCCTTGTCTTTTTCTCTCTTCCTGACCCTCTTTACAGGGGAGAATATGTTCAGATTCACTATGTGATTCCTCCTCTCTCTCTCAGACGGCCCAGGGCCTGAAAGACAAAAAACCCGACCCCTGCCACGAGGATAATGGTGGCGCCTGAGGTAAGGTTGAAGGCGTACGACAGCCAAAGCCCTCCCAGTGTAAAACATATGCCAAGGACCGAAGAGAGCATCATCATCCCTCCCAGAGACCCGGTGTACCTTTCGGCGATATAGGGGGGGATGGTGAGGAGGGCTATGACCAGGATCAGGCCCACCACCTGAATAGTCATGACCACTGCGAGGGCGGTCATGCTGAGCAGCATGAAGTAGAGGGGTCTTACCGGTATCCCCACGATAAAAGCGAACTCCTCGTCGTAGGACATGGCAACGAACTCCTTGTAGAAAATGATGACCGTCAGGAGAATCCCCGTGTCCAGAACAACCATGATCCAGATGTCCGAAGCCGGTACCGTAAGGATGCTTCCAAAGAGATAACTCATCAGATCAACGTGGTAGCCCGGCGTCAGATCGATCATTATGATGCCCAGGGCCATACCTATTGCCCATAGGACCCCGATGACCGTGTCGGCCCTGTGCCTGCTCCTGAAACTGACCGCCCCCATGATGATCGATACCCCAACCGCAAAGAGGGCGGCACCCACAGATGGAGAAAACCCCCAAAAAAAGGCCAGCCCGATCCCGCCAAAGGCGGCGTGGGCAATACCCCCGGAGATAAATACGATCCGGTTGACCACAACCAGACTCCCGATAATACCGCAGGAGATGCTGACCAGGATACCCGCCAACAGGGCGTTTCTCATGAAATCAAACTGGAGGGTCTCCCACATGCCCTTACTGCCCCCCGTGAGACGGAAGAACCCGGTGGGGTATCCCGTGCGCTATCAGGTCCACGGGGCACTTGTAGGCCATGTCTATCATCTCGGCCGTGATCTGTCCCTCCTCGTGAAAGATCAGGGTCCTGTTCACGCACGCCACTGATTTTACGTTCCTTGATATTACCCCCACATCATGGGTGACCGTCACGATGGTGACCGTGCTGCTCAGTTCCCGCAGGAAATCGAACAGGTCCACCTCAAACTCCGGGTCCACGCTGGCCGTGGGTTCATCCAAAAAGAGGACCTCCGGATCGGTGGCGAGCGCCCTGGCAATAAAGACCCTCTGCCTCTGACCACCGGAGAGCCTGCCTACGGGGGTATCCCGCTGTTCCCACATCCCCGCCTTTCTCAGGGCGT
>DREN01000126.1 GCA_011051075.1 Deltaproteobacteria bacterium
GCTTATTTCAAGCGCATGCTGCCGTCCCTATAAAATGAGATAGGGTTTTGCGTCCTTTGGAAAAGAGGCCCCCACGGACGGACTCCCGCCACGGGCGGGATAGGTCCCGTATCCGCAATTGCTGAAGTCTAACCGCAAAGGTCGAAAATTTTTCGGGGATCTTAATACCCGGTCCACATTTTTGTCAAGACCAAACCGAAACTGCAATTTTTTACTTGACAGGAAAACACTATTTTTCTATAGGTCCTCCACAAAGGTAAATTACTAATAAAGACTAAGGGTTTTGGAATCATCATAATGGAGCTGAATAAACTGCTTGCGGATAAGAGAACCGATATTCTCAAGAAATGGCGGGAGGCAATTATCTCGTCATACCCTGAGGAGAGTCAGAACTTCCTGAGAAGAGAAAAGAGTCAGTTCGCCAATCCCGTGGGGCTCATCATATCTAAGGAGATCGAAACCCTCTACGATGAAATCATCAGGGGAGAGGACCCTGACAGGATCTCTTCCTCCCTTGACACCATAATCAGGATCAGGGCGGTCCAGGACTTCCAGCCTTCCGGCGCCCTTGCCTTTGTCCTTCAACTTAAACAGATTGTACGGGAAGCAGTGGGAGCCAGCCACGGAAAGGAAATGGAGACCCTTGACAGGAGAGTAGATGATGCGCTGCTCCTTGCCTTTGATGTCTATTCGGCGTGCAGGCAGAAACTTGCTGAAATCCGGGTGAACGAGGTCCGGAACCAGGTGGGGAGGTTGTTGGAAAAGGCTAATCTCATCAAGGAGATACCGGATCAGAGCCCGGCTCTTTGATATGACAGTATTGGGACAGTTATTTGAAACGAGGTAATGGCCTATGAATTTTGTACTGAGCATTCTGTTTTCCATTTTCGCAGTCACTGTGGTTATCCTGATCCCATGGATAGGCGTCGGGGCACTGGATCTGCGGGTCCTTTTCGGTATCGTTATCCCGTATGCGGCCATGGCCACCTTTTTTGTGGGCATCGTGGTCCGCGTTATCGGCTGGAGCCGCTCGCCCGTGCCTTTCAGGATCCCCACCACCGCAGGCCAGGAGTGGTCTTTCCCCTGGATTAAATCCAACCCCATTGACAACCCCAAGGGCACATGGGGGGTCGTTGTCAGAATGATTTTAGAGGTGCTTACATTCCGGTCACTGTTCCGGAATACCAGACTCGAGTACAGGAGAATAGACGGGGTTCCCAAGATCGACTACGAATGGGAAAAGTGGCTCTGGATAGCCGCCCTCCTCTTCCATTACTCGTTTTTTGTGATTTTCCTGAGGCACTTCAGGTTTTTCACCGAGCCTGTCCCCGCATTTGTTACCCTGCTTCAAAACCTTGACGGGTTTATGCAGATGGGAGCGGCCCCGTTCAACGGCTTCGGGCTCCCCGGGGTCTACCTGACCGATATGCTCCTGATGGCCGCGGTAACATGGCTCCTTCTGCGGAGAATCTTCTACTCACAGATACGCTACGTGTCCCTCCCCTCCGACTACTTCCCCCTCTTCCTGATCCTCGCCCTGGGAACATCAGGAATGCTCATGAGATATCTCCTGAGGGTAGATGTTACAAAGGTAAAGGAGCTGGCCATCGGCCTGTTCAAGTTTTCCCCGGTTGCGCCAGAGGGTATCGGTGTCCTTTTCTATATCCACCTTTTTATCCTCTGCGTCCTGATCGCCTATTTCCCCTTCAGCAAACTTATGCATCTTGCGGGTGTATTCTTGAGTCCCACCAGGAATCTGTCCAACAACAGCCGTTTTGTCAGGCATGTGAACCCGTGGAACTACCCTGTCAAGACCCACACCTATGAAGAGTATGAGGATGAGTTCAGGGAGCACATGATAGAGGCCGGCATACCCGTAGAAAAGCAGGCTGAACCAAAAGCTGAAACAGAAGAAAAGGAGTAACCATGGCAGATACCCCGAAACCAGCGGAAACAGCTAAGATCGATCACTACCCGTCTCCTTTTGAAAAGGGATGGATGAATAAGCGGGCGGAACTCAAACCAGGCGTCTACTGCTACGCTTCCAAGCCTAAGAACCTCGAGTACGTGGGAATGCCGTTTCCAAAAGAGTGGCATCCTGCTGACGAAGACTGGAAGCTGCCTGAGAACTGGAAGGAGATCGTTGAAGAGGGTTTCAAGGACCGCCTTGACAAGTACAGATCGTTCAAACTCTTCATGGATATCTGCGTCAGGTGCGGGGCCTGTGCCGACAAGTGTCATTTCTTCATCGGTTCCGGGGATCCCAAGAACATGCCGGTGCTGAGGGCGGAGCTTCTCAGGTCGGTCTACAGAAAAAACCATACCCTGGCGGGAAAGATTCTGGGCCCCTTTGCGGGTGCAAGGGAGCTTACCGAGGATGTCTTAAAGGAATGGTGGTACTACCTTTACCAGTGTACTGAATGTCGTCGCTGCTCCCTTTTTTGCCCCTATGGCATTGATACGGCTGAGATTACCATCTTGGGTAGAGAGCTGACCAATCTCGTTGGCCTCAACACCGACTGGATTGCCGCGCCTGTTGCAAACTGTTACCGGACAGGGAACCACCTCGGCATTCAGCCCCACGCCTACAAGGATATGCTCGATTTCTTTACCGATGAAATCGAGGACATTACCGGCATCCGCATGGAGCAGGACCTGAACAGGAAGGGCGCGGAGATCCTGTTTATCACCCCTTCGGGTGACGTATTCGCCGACCCAGGGACGTTTACATGTATGGGCTACATGATGCTTTTCCATTATTTGAAGGAGCAGGGCCTTGACATTACCTGGAGCACCTATGCCTCGGAGGGCGGTAATTTCGGATATTTCACATCCCACGAGATGGCCAAGAGGCTCAACGCCAAGATGTATGCCGAGGCAAAGCGCCTGGGCGTCAAGTGGATCCTGGGTGGCGAGTGCGGACATATGTGGCGGGTCCTGAACCAGTATATGGACACCTTTAACGGACCTCCTGATTTCTTGGAGGAACCGGTTTCTCCCATTACCGGGACCAAGTTTAAAAACGCAAAGACCACCAAGATGGTCCATATCGTTGAATTCACCGCTGACCTCATTAAAAACAACAAGCTGAAACTGGATCCGAGCAGGAACGATCATCTGAAGGTCACATTCCACGATTCCTGTAACCCGGCGAGGGGGATGGGATTTCTTGAAGAACCGAGATATGTGATAAAGAACGTGTGCAACAATTTTTATGAGATGCCGCTCGAAACTATCAGGGAGCAGACCTTCTGTTGCGGGAGCGGTGCAGGTCTCAATGCCGGTGAGAACCTCGAATTGAGGATGCGGGGAGGTTTGCCGAGGGCTAATGCGGTAAAGCATGTCCATGAAAAATACGGCGTTAACATGCTCTCCTGCATTTGCGCCATTGACAGGGCTGTGTTACCTAATTTGATGGAGTACTGGGTGCCGGGGGTGGAAGTCACCGGCGTTCATGAAATGGTAGCAAATGCATTAGTGTTTGATGGGGAAAAGAAGAGGACCATGGACCTGCGTGGCGAAACCCTACCGGGAATGGAGGAGGATGAAGAGGATGTATGACGGAGGTAAAATTGTTATCGGCCTGATCATCGGCATCGGCCTGTTTCTTTCCCCCTTTTTCTACAATGCCGGAACGGCGGCAAAGGCTCCCGATCCGCAACTTACGGAAAAGGCAAAGGAGGCTGAGGTGTGTGTGGCAAACAAGGAGTATATGAGGGAGTCCCACTTCAGCCTTTTAGACGAATGGCGACACACCGCGGTCCGCGATGGAGAGAGGTACTATACGGCGGCTGACGGCAAAAAGTACTACAAGAGCCTTCAGGTCACCTGTCTCGATTGCCATTCAAATAAGACCAACTTCTGCGACCAGTGCCACAACTATCTGGACGTGGATCCCTATTGCTGGGACTGTCATATCGTGCCGGAGGAGAAAAAGTAATGGGCGTAGACAGAAGAGAATTCCTGAAAATAGCCGGATATGCCACCCTTTTTGGACTCGGCGGCAAGGCGGCCATAGATATCCTCGCACCAGGAGAATTGGAGGCCTCCATGGAGGCCATCCCCCTCACCAAGGGGAAGCGGTGGTCAATGGTCATTGATATGCGCAAATGCCTCAAGCAGCAGGAGTCTTCCAAGGAAGGGTGCAGGGAGTGCATAACGGCCTGTCATCGGGAACACAACGTGCCGGACTGGGGCAACCCCAAGCATGCCATTAAATGGATCTGGCAGGACAAGTACGAGCATGTCTTTCCGGAGCATCCCAACGAGTTTATAGACGAGGGCGTCAGACACAAACCCTTCATACTCATGTGCAATCACTGCCTGAACCCGCCCTGCGTGAGGGTCTGCCCCACCAAGGCCACCTTCAAACGTGAAGACGGTATCGTAAGCATGGATATGCACCGGTGCATCGGATGCCGTTTCTGTATGGCCGCCTGCCCCTACGGCTCAAGGAGTTTTAACTGGGGGAATCCAAGGAAGGCGCCCAAGGAGCTGAACCCCGACTACCCCACCAACCGGGCCTACCCGGAAAGATCAAAGGGCGTGGTGGAGAAGTGCAACTTCTGTGTTGAACTGGTGGCCAAGGGTCAGCTTCCCGCCTGCGTACAGGCATGCGATAAAATCAAGGTCCATGCCCTTACCTTCGGCGATCTTGATAACCCGGAATCAAATGTAAGAAAACTGCTCAGGGAACATTTTACAATCAGACGGAAACCCGCCCTGGGCACTGAACCTAACCTGTTTTATATCATATGAGGTTGTTATGCTTGATAGGGCTATAAAAGGGACACAAGGATACTGGGGATGGCTCGTTTTTCTGCTGGCGTTGATGGGTATAGGCCTGGGGTGCTACCTCTATCAGTTCTCTGAAGGCCTTAAAATAACGGGCATGAGCAGGGATGTGTCGTGGGGGCTGTATATCGGCCAATTGACCTATTTTGTGGGTGTTGCCGCCTCAGGGGTCATGGTGGTGCTGCCCTGCTATCTGCACGACTACAAGGCATTTGGGCGGATCACCATCCTTGGCGAATTTCTGGCGGTGGCCTCCATCATCATGTGTCTCCTGTTCGTGTTTGTGGATCTGGGCAATCCTGTCAGGATCATGAACGTGATCCTCTATCCCACCCCCAACTCCATCCTCTTCTGGGACATGATTGTCCTGAACGTGTACATGCTCCTCA
>DREN01000203.1 GCA_011051075.1 Deltaproteobacteria bacterium
CGGCGGGATTGAGCCTGGCGCAGATATGGGCGAAAAAGACAGTTTTCGTTCAGACACTAACTATACAGGTTGAAAATTATGGACCTGTGCGGTTAGACCTCAGCCATTGTGGATACGGGATCTATTCCGCCCGTGGCGGGAGTCCGTCCGTGGGGGCCTCTTTTCCAAAGGCCGCAAAACCCTATCTCATTTTATAGGGACGGCAGCATGTGCTTGAAATAAGCTACGGGAAAGCCCCAGGAGAGAGTCTCGGTTGGAACTTGTACTGGTCCCTGCCTGCTCCGAAGCTGTAATCCAATTAAGGGGGACGTTCCATTTCCCGTGGAATATTTTGTTGCGGCCTTTGGAAAAGAGGCCCCCACGGACTAAGGGTAACCGCACAGGTCGAAGATTTTGGACTGCGTTATCGGTCGGAATCGTCGACGACGTACTATGGGTACGGCTTACTCCGATTCCTCCCTCTGGCCTTGCCAAAACCATTATCTGGAGGTCTATAACACCACAGGTGCCAAATGAATACCAGGGACCTCATACTTACCATAGACAACGGAACCCTGAGCCTCAAGGCCCTTATCTTCGATCCTCAGGGAGAACTCCTGGCAAAGGAACGGGTGGCCTTTAAGCCATACTATTCAAAGCATCCGGGGTGGGCCGAGCAGGACCCGGATCTCTTCTGGGGGGCCCTGTGTACGGCCTGTCAGAGGATCTGGAAGATGGGCGCTGTGGACAGGACCCGCATCGCCGGCGTGGGCATCACCACACAGAGGGGTACGGTTATTAACGTGGACAGGGGTGGCAGGCCCCTGAGGCCTGCAATCCTCTGGCTGGACCAGCGCAAGACGCGGGACCTGGACTTCAGATTCGGCCCGTGGAGCCTTCTCTTCAAGGTGGCCGGGCTGAAAAGCACCGTCGCCTATTTTCAGGCCGAGGCCGAGGCCAACTGGATCCATACCAACCAGCGGGATATATGGGAGAGGACCCATAAGTACCTCCTCCTCTCCGGGTATCTGACCTACCGGCTGACCGGCGAATTCAAGGACTCGGTCGGATGCCAGGTAGGGTATCTTCCATTTGACTACAGGCGCCTGAAGTGGGCCAGAAACTGGGACTGGAAATGGCGATGCCTGCCGGTCAGAAGAGAAATGCTCCCTGAGCTGGTTCCCCCGGGCCAGGTACTCGGATACATATCTGAATCCGCCTCGGATCAGACCGGGATCCCGGCCGGTCTGCCTCTCATAGCCGCAGGCGCGGACAAGGCCTGCGAGGTGATCGGGTCGGGAAGCCTGGATCCGTCCGTGGGGTGCCTCAGCTTCGGAACAACCGCCACCATCAATATCACCAGCAAGAAGTATGTGGAGCCTATCCCCATGCTTCCGCCCTACCCCTCGGCCATGCCGGGGTTTTATACGGTTGAGGTCCAGGTCTACAGGGGTTACTGGATGGTGAACTGGTTCAAGGAGCAGTTCGGCCACCCTGAAAAGAAAGAGGCCCTCAAAAGGGGTGTTGAGCCTGAGCAGCTCTTTGAGAGACTCCTGGAAAAGATACCCCCCTCTTCCATGGGGCTTGTGCTCCAGCCCTACTGGACCCCGGGGCTGAAATCCCCGGGTCCCGAGGCAAAGGGGGCCATCATAGGCTTCGGCGATGTCCATACCAGGGCCCACCTCTACCGGGCCATTTTAGAAGGCCTGGCATTTGCTCTGAGGGAGGGGAAGGAGCGCATCGAAAAAAGGGGGGGCACCTCCATCAAGAGCCTGAGGGTATCGGGCGGGGGATCCCAGAGCGACCGGGCCATGCAGCTTACCGCGGATGTGTTCGGGCTGCCGGCCGCGCGGCCCCACCTGTACGAGACCTCGGGCCTGGGCGCTGCCGTGGATGTGGCCGCGGGTCTGGGGCTCCACAGGGACTTCCGGTCCGCGGTCAAGGCCATGACCCGGGTGAGCCGGGTCTTTGAGCCTGATCCGGCGAATTTCAGGCTCTACGACGCCCTTTATTGCCAGGTCTATAAGAAGATGTATCGGCGCCTCAGGCCCCTTTACGAAAAGATAAGGGAGATTACCGGGTACCCGGACGGTTAGCCCGGTTATCTCAGCAGCGAAAATCTGACCACCAGGGCCGGGATCTCCCACTTCCAGGCCTGGACCTTCCTCCCCCTGAAAATTGGGAGATTTATAGAGGTTTTCTTCGTGACACACGAGCCTCATGGTGATATACAGGGCGCGTTACACGGCCCCTGCCCGTAGGGCTATACAGTGCAGAACGGGCGGCCGTGGGACTTAGGGATCAGGAGATAAGCCCCTTGACCCGTTGAGCCTGATTACCCTGAAACTCTTTTTGGTCGCTGTGCTGTTCGGTTCAGCGCCGATCTGCCATAGCTCATATGTTAGCCTTCCGGAAAATAGTGGAAAAGAGGATCAAGGAGGCCCAGGAGAGGGGGGATTTCGATGATCTTCCCGGCCACGGGGAGCCGGTCATCCTTGAAGATGACAGTAATATCCCTGAAGAACTCAGGCTCACATACAAGATCCTCAAGAATGCGGACTGCCTTCCCCCTGAACTCCAGCTCAGAAAGGATATCCGGCAGATGGAGGATATGCTGGACAGCATCCCCGATGAAAAGGAGAAGTACCGGCAGATTAAGAGGATCAACTTCAAGATCATGCAGTTGAATATGATGGGAAAGGGGTCTCCCCTCATGGGAGAAAACGAGATATACTATAAAAAGCTGCTTGACAAAGCAGACCGGAAATGATTTTTAGAGCAGATCCTGCAGTACCGCCTTGTGAGAGACGGGAGAATTAGACCATGGACATGAAGAGGAATTACTACGAGGATATCCAGCTCCTGGACAGTGGTGTGCTCTGGTTCTGGTTCATCGCACTGATCGCCTCTCTTATCACCCTCCCCTTTCTCATTCCCAGCTACCACATCTATATGATCAACTATATGGCCATCAATGTGATTGTCACTGTAGGGCTGAACATCCTGGTCGGGTATACCGGACAGATATCCCTTGGGCACGCGGGATTTTTTGCCATCGGAGCCTACGGTACCGTCCTTATGATGACCAATCTCCACTTGCCCTTTCTCCTGGCCCTCATACTCAGCGCCCTGATCGCGGCATTTTTCGGCTTTATCCTGGGCCTGCCCGCCCTCAGGCTTGAAGGTCCCTATCTTGCCATTGCCACCCTCGGTTTTGGCATGGCCATAACCCAGGTGATCGGCCGGTGGCAGGTCTTTGGCGGGAGGATGGGTCTTGAGGTCCCTGAGCTCGCCCTGGGGCCCCTGGCCATAGATACTGACAGGCGGCTGTACTTCATTATTATCACCATGGCATTTCTCCTGATCCTGGCGGCCAGGAACCTGATGAAAACCAGGGTGGGGAGGGCCTTTATCGCCATCCGGGACAGCGATATCGCGGCCGAGACCATGGGTGTGAACCTGACCCTTTACAAGACCCTGGCCTTCGCGGTCAGCGCCTTTTATGCCGGGATAGCCGGCGGACTCATGGCCTTCCTCTTAGGCTTTATCAGCCCGAGCTCCTTCAACTTCATCCTCTCCATCTATTTCTTAGCGTTCGTGATCGTGGGGGGCTTAGGCTCCATTCTCGGCTCCATCATGGGCGGGGTGGTCATGACATGGCTCCTCCTGGTACTGGACAAGGTCCAGGAACTCCCCTATCTTGGAGAGGTACTGGTATCCTTTTCAGAGAGATGGATGAATCTTGCGGGGCTTCCCAATATCGCGAGTATTATTTTCGGCCTGATTATCATCCTGCTCGTTGTATTCGAACCCTTAGGCCTGTACGGGTTCTGGATAAGGACAAAGATATACTGGAAGACCTGGCCGTTTTAGGGGCGTTTCCTTGTTATCAACCTTTAACCTTGGAACTGATTCGATAAAGAGAAGGGCTCAACCATTATTATGAGGCATAAGGCGTAAGGCGTAAGGCGTAAGAGAGGTGAACAGCCATTTCCCCTCACGCCTTGAGCCCTGAGCCTTTTTCAGGTGCATTTATGTTTTTCCAACTCGTCGTGAGCGGACTGTCTTTCGGGAGTCTGTACGCCCTTATCGCACTGGCCATGGTGATCATCTACAAGACCTCTGAGGTCCCCAACTTCGGCCAGGGTGAAATGGCCATGATCTCAACCTTTGTGGCCTTTACACTCCTTGTGACCGAGGGTTATTCCTTTGCGGTTTCATTTGCCCTTACAATGGTATTTGCCGCGGCCTTAGGTGCATTTCTGGAGTTTGTCTTCCTCAGAAGGGCCAAGGACCCCAATATTCTGAGCCTGATTCTTATCACCCTCGGGTTCCAGATGGTCCTCTACGGACTCGCAAGCTGGAAGTGGGGGGCTGACCAGAAAGATTTCCCCTTTCCGGTGTCGGACTTTGACGTTATCAATCTGGGTCCAGCGGTAATCAGTTATCTGAATATCGCCACCCTCCTGATTACCCTCGTTTTGATGCTTATGCTCTTTCTCTTTTTCAGGTACAGCAAGGTAGGTATAGCCATGAAGGCCACCCAGCAAAATGCCATGGCCGCGCGTATCAACGGCATCCGGACGAACAGGATATTATCACTCACCTGGGCCTTAAGTTCCATGATCGGGGCCGTCGCAGGCATGCTCCTGGCTCCCATTGCCACCCTGGACCCGAATCTGATGCTGGAACCGCTGGTCAAGGGCTTTGCAGCGGCCGTCCTGGGAGGGATGACCACCCTGGTGGGGGCGGCCCTGGGGGGTTATATCCTGGGGATTTTAGAGAACCTTTTTGGTGGGTATGTCTCTCTGGAATTCAAATCGATCGTGGCCTTTCTGATTATCGTGCTGGTACTCTGCTTCAAACCGAGCGGCCTCTTTGCCAGGCACTACGTGAGGAAGGTTTAGGACAGAGGTCGGAGGTCAGAAAAATGAAACTAAAGTCTCCCAAGGACCTGAAGGCCTACCAACGGGCCTATGCGCTTGCTATGGAGATATTCAATGTCAGCAGGCAGTGGCCTTCCGAGGAGAAGTTTCGACCTGTGCGGTTACACTTCAGCAATTGTGGATATGGGATCTATCCCGCCCGTGGCGGGAGTCCGTCCGTGGGGGCCTCTTTTCCAAAGGACGCAAAACCCTATCTCATTGCACAGGGA
>DREN01000062.1 GCA_011051075.1 Deltaproteobacteria bacterium
CGGCGTTGCTGCGTCAGGGTTTCCCCCATTGCGCAAAATTCCTCACTGCTGCCTCCCGTAGGAGTCTGGACCGTGTTCCAGTTCCAGTGTGGCTGATCATCCTCTCAGACCAGCTAACCATCGTAGCCTTGGTAGGCCATTACCCTACCAACAAGCTAATGGTACGCGAGCCCGTCCCTGAACGGCAACTTTCATGAAGAGGTCACCTTTAATTCCAAAGGCCGGAGCCTAAAAAACCGTATCCGGTATTAGTCCCGCTTTCGCGGGGTTATCCCGGTTTCAAGGGTGGGTTACCCACGCGTTACTCACCCGTGCGCCACTTTACTCCTCCGAGCAAGCCCGGAGTTTCTCGTTCGACTTGCATGTGTTAGGCACGCCGCCAGCGTTCGTTCTGAGCCAGGATCAAACTCTCCACTTAAACTTAAGAGGGCTTTTGACCCTATCTAAAACCTTAGAGACCTGCACTACATCACTATTTAGTTTTCAAAGAACAAATGTCTTAATCCGTAACGTATAATTTAAGGTTTCCCCCTGCAAATGTCAAGCAAAACTGTTATATGATTTTTTTTGGTGAACCGCAAAGGGAACGATATTTATACACCCCCCATTTTCATATGTCAATCTTTTTTTTGAAGTCCCCTGAAAAAATTTTTCCTGTGCTGTTGAACCAGCTCTGAAACAGGGACGAGACGAAATCCAATGGTCAGTCTGGGCAGATAATCCCTAAGGGTTTCAAGAGTTTCATGGTGTGGGTGGCCTATCCCTATTGCCGAACCGCGATTTCCGGCAATATCCAGGAGACGGTCAATCTGAATACGTATAGACCCTATTTGGGGGACGTTGTCAAGAAATACCGATCTTTCAGCCGCGGGCAGGCCTATTTTTCTTGCCTGCTCAAGGCCTACCGTACCCGTGGTAGTTCTGCTGTCCAGATAAAAAAGCCCCCGCTTTTTCAGCTCTTCTAAAACTATCCCCATCTTTTCCCGGTTTTCCGTAAAAGCCGAGCCCATATGGTTGTTCACTCCCCTTGCCCCTTCTATCTCTCTGAGGTTTCTGTCCAGAATCCGCAGTAATTCTCCCTTGTCCATTGAAAGAAGGAGCGCCCCCGGGCCCGGGTTAACCGCTGGATAGCCCTTAGGCTCCATGGGCTGGTGAAGGATGATCTCCCCCCTCATCCTGGTGGCCTCACTCACCAAAATCCGGGTGAAGGGGGCAGAGGGCAGGATCGAAAGGCTAAGGCCTGGGTTCAGCCGCACAAAGGAGAGGGCCAGATCCCTGTCATATCCCAGATCGTCTATAATAATAGCAACAGCGGGTCGAGGATCTCTTTTCCGGAGACTCCGCCCGGTGGAGGGCCTGTGGATCTTATAACAGGCCCTGTCATCCGGGCTCCGGGAAGCCTTTGAGGTTTCTTCTTCGTAAAGGGGGGGCGAAACCCTGGTGGCAGGGGGGGAGAAAAAGAGCCATATGCCAGGCAGAATGACAAACAACAAGGACAAGGAAAGGAGTATGAGGAGAAGAAAACGCCTCTTCCCGTTCATGGAGGGCCTGTCAGGATCCCGATTTAATGTTCGTGAAAATAGTCCAGCCTTTCAGCAGCTGCAGGGCCTGGCGAAGCTGGTTGTCCTTCTCCAGCATCTCCTTTACCTTCTCTGCCTCCCTTTCCCCTGGTCTATTTTCAGGGGAGTTCCCGGCAGCCCCTCCTTCCATGGGTATATGTCCTTTCAGGTCTTCTTCCCTGATAAAGTGCGGGGTCTTCTTCTTGGCCTCTTTTTCCGGGGCCACAAACGGTATCTTAATGTCAGGCGTAATCCCGCTGGACTGAATCGACCTGCCGCTGGGAGTGAAGTACCTGGCAGTGGTCAGGCGGAGCCCAGATCCATCTGAAAGGGGAAGAATCGACTGCACCGAGCCCTTGCCAAAGGTCCTTGTACCCAGGATTATGGCCTTTTTGTTGTCCTGCAGTGCCCCTGCCACGATTTCCGCAGCGCTGGCACTTCCACCGTTGACAAGGACTATGATGGGATATCTCCTCTCCTTTTCGTTCTTGTGCGCAGTGGCCTTGATATTATGGGAGCGTTCCCTACCCTTAGTGCTGACTATGACCCCGGAGTCCAGGAACTGTTCGGAAACCTCTATGGCCTGAGACAGGAGCCCTCCAGGATTGTTTCTCAGGTCTATAACCAGACCCTTCAGTGTGCCCCCCTTTTCCAGCGCCTCAAGGGCGGACGAAAGGTCCTTCGCGGTATTGCTCTGGAAGTTGGAGATCCTTATATATCCAATTTCAGGGGTAAGGAAGTAGTGACGCACGCTTTTCAGGGGTATAACACCCCTCGTAATTGAGAACTCCAGGGGCTTATCCACACCCTCTCTTATGATAGTCAGCTTCACCTTGCTTCCTTCAGGGCCCCTGATCTTCTTTACAGCCTCCATGAGACTCATATCCTGTGTTGATTCCCCCTCAACCTTGACGATCTTGTCTCCAGCCTTCATTCCGGCCTTGTAGGCCGGGGTACCCTCAATGGGAGATACTACGGTCAGGATCTTGTCCTTGATGGTTATCTCAACCCCGATACCGGAAAAACTCCCCTTGGTCTCTGTCATGAGTTCCTGATACTCGTCCTTTGTCATAAAGGATGAGTGGGGATCGAGACTCTGAACCATTCCCTTTATCGCCCCGTATATGAGATTCTTGGAATCCCGTGGCTCCACGTAGTTTTTTTCCACCTGTCTGAGCACTTCGGTGAAGATCTCAATGTTCTTGTATACATCCTCGGTGTCGGCCTCCACCTTGGTGCCCTTGCCGTTCAGAAAAAGCAATCCCCCAACAAGGATGGATACCAGGACGGTATTCCATACTGATCTTTTCTTGAAAAACAGCATTTCATGCTCCTTATAGGTTTAATGTCCCAACGTTCCAGCCGGACAAAGGTTCATCAGGCCTGTTACATGGGCAGGCCCAATCTTCACATCCCTTCCCTCCACACACTGCTCATCCGGGTCTTAACCATTCCCTGGGATTCAGGCTTTTTCCGGCCCTTCTGATCTCGAAGTACAGTGTCGCCTTTCCCGGAGTTCCCTCTGTCCCTATCTGACCGAGCACGTCTCCTTCCTTTACCTCGTCTCCCTCTGTTTTAGTCCTGCGGGAGAGGTTCCCTGAAATCGTGAAAAAACGTGATCCGTGATCAACAATTACAATCTCACCGTAGCCTTTCAACCTGCCTGAAAAGGCCACAACCCCGGGAAAAATAACCTTTACCCGGGACCCGGGGGCTCCTTCGATTGCAACTCCCCTGTGCTTCCACGTCTTGGCTGATCCAGGAACCTTCCCGTCTTCAACTACTCTCCCCTCAACTGGATAGGGTAGTTTACCCTTAAAGGCCCCAAACTGACAAGTGCGATTTATTCTATCCCCGGCTTTTTTTTCAATATATGACAGGGTTTCCTTAAGCCTTACTGCCGCGGCCTGTAGTTCCAGCACTGCTGTTTCATGGAATTTTCTCTCATTGTGTATCTTCATCAGCTGGAAGACCTTTTTCTCCAGGCCCTGTTTTAAAGACCGTTGCCGTGCCTTATTTGAACTTATATCAGCCTTCAGTTGGGTCAGACGTCCCTCTATTCTCGCAACTTCCTCCTGGTGCTCCTGTGCGTCCAGGGCAGCCCGGGCAAGGGCCATCCTGTCCTCCTCCATGATGGCCCTCAGGTACTTTACCCTTCGCCAGAACTGGGCGACATCTGTCACCTCTGCCAGGACCCTCACATGGCTGCTTCTGGCATGTTTATACAGCCTAACCAGCTTTTTAGAGAGTTTGTCCTCAGCATGCATCAGCAGCAGCTTTTTCGCCTTCAGCTCGCCTTTGAGAAGATCAACCGCGGCCCTTTCGCGCTGAATCTTTTCACTCAGGTCCGATATGGCCTCTCTTTCCCTGGCGACCTCCTGCTCCAGATCGGCCAGTTCTTTTAACAGGGCCTTCTCCTCTGAGTCAATTTTGTAGAGCTCTCTCTTCTCGGTTGAAAGCTTCAACTCGATTTTTTCCAACTGTTTCCGGTTCCCCTCTGACTCCCCCCCTTTTTGAGCCCGGGCAGATCCTGGCAGATTGCCGGGGCTGATCGCACAGACCCATAAGAAGAGATATACCGGGAATAGGAAAAAGGTTTTTCTCATCATACTTCAAAAAAACGACCTATTGCTATAAAACTGCCCATCAATCCCAAAAGAGCACCCAAGCCCAGGATCAGGATGAGGTAACCGGGAGAAAGGAAGGTGAAATCAAGGTGGGCAAGCCCCAGAAGGGAGATATTCCCCCATGGAAAGATGATATATCCCAAGTAGAGGGCCAGAACGGCCAGGGCTCCGCCCGCAATGCCCTGAAAAACCCCTTCCAGCAGAAATGGGACTTTCACAAACCAGTCAGTGGCGCCCACCAATTTGAGTATCTCGATCTCATCCATACGTGAGTATATGGTCAGTTTGATGGTGTTTGTAACTATGAAAACCACACACAGGCACAAGAGCCCCCCTATCACAAAGCCTATCAGGCCTACAATTTCCAGAAGACCGCCAAGCTTCTTCTGCCATTCCCTGCTGTACTCCACCTCTTCCACGCCGTTCAGGCTCTCCAGTTTTCTTTTTACACCTTCAGGATCAATCCTCCTGGTTACATGGGTATCAAAAACCACCTCATAGGATGCAGGGAGGGGGTTGTTGCCCAGACTGTCCAGGAATTCTCCATGCTCCCCCATGGCGGCTCTCAAGTCCTCCATGGCCTCTTTCTTTGAGATGAAACGCTTGATTTCAGCCCCGGGCAGCCCTTTAATAAAAGAATCGATCTCCTCCCTTCCGTGCTCGCCAAGGCCGTCCTTGAGGTAGATCGACATGGAAAGGGCGGTCCCCCATCGTTGAAGCCAGTTGTTAAGATTCCCGAAAAGCAGGAGAAAAACACCGAGGATCAGGAGAGATGCCACTATGGTACCCAGACTCAGGAAATGAACGCTCAGGTTCTTCCTGATGTTCCCGAGGGCCTGTTTTAGAAAGTAGAAGTTCAATTTTCCCCTTCATTTTCCATTTCATGGGGCCCTATAGAGTTTCAGATAATGATTTTGGCAAGGCCAGAGGGAGGAATCGGAGTAAG
>DREN01000192.1 GCA_011051075.1 Deltaproteobacteria bacterium
AATATATTCTACTATTTCAGGATGTTATGGCTTTTCAAATGCTGACTGTCCAATTTTCAAGGCAATCATGGGTATGATCAATCATAACAACGACTTAACCACTCAACTACTTAACCACTTAACGATGTCTGGCCTGAAAAGAAGGCGCCGTTTACAGGGAGGAAACTACTTGATGGTCTTCAGCTTTGCCTTGGCGATCCTTGCCTCGTTAGACTTGGGATACTTCTTCACAAGTTTTTTAAGGAGGAGTCTTGCGCTGGTCTTGTCTTTCAATTCATAGAACGCCAGTGCCTGGCGAAGGATGGCGTTGGGCACCTTGTTCCCCTTGGGGTACTTCTTTATCACGGCCTGGAAGGCCAGAATCGCCTGCTCATACTGTTTGAGGGCCATGTACGACTCCCCTATCCAGTACTGGGCGTTGTCAGCGAACTCCGACCTGGGGAACTTCTTGATAAAATTTCTAAACCCTCCGATCGCCTCCTCGTACCTCTCCTCCCTGTAGAGCCCCAGGTTAAAGTCGTAGAGCCTCTTGTCAGGGGGCACCCCGGGCTTTATCACAACAGGGGCCTGCTTCTTGGGGGTCTTGGTCACGGGCAGGGCGGGCACCTTTTTAAGGGGCTGATCAGGGCCGGGCCCTGCTTCCAGCCCAAGGTAGGAGTTAATCCGGTCCACCCTGGTCTCAAGGCTTGCCACCCGGTCCTTCAGGGCGGCAAGCCTTGCCGTCAATTCATCCTGGGCTGTGGTGTCCCTTTCAATGGCGTGCTTTACAAGGTGGTTGTTTTCCTCCAGACGGCCTGAAACCTGCCGCATCTCATCCCTTATCCTGCCCAGCTCAACCGCCGTCTCCGCCTGTTTTTCACGGATGGAAACCAGTTTTGCGTCAACCTTTTTGTCCGTGGTTTCCTTAAGGCCGTTGACCCTCTTGTTGAGGGCCACGATCTGATCGTTAAGGTAGAGAAACTCCTTCTCTGTGACGCAGGAGGCAAACAGGAACAGGCACCCCACAACAATCACACCTTTAAAACCGGAATAGTTCATCAGAGTCCTCATCATGAAAACCCGGAACATCAGAATCACCCGATCCCCGGGCAGGATCTATGCCCCGCTTTACCTGCTTTGCCTTTGACCGCCCCTTAGTCTACCTAAAGAGCTTAAAGGTGTCACGTCTGTTAAGAGCCCAGGCTTCCTCATTATTTCTGGGGTCGGCAGGCCTCAACTCCCCATAGCTCACGGTCCTTATACGGTCACCGGATATGCCGAGGGCAATGAGGTACTGCTTTGCCGCATCGGCCCTTCTCTCACCCAGGGCCAGGTTGTACTCCTCGGTGCCCCTGTTATCACAGTTGCCCGCGATCAGAACCGAGTAGGAGGGGTGCTCACGGAGGAAGGCCGCCTTTGCCTTGAGGACCTCCAGGGCCTCGGGCTTCAGATTTGACTTATCAAAATCAAAGTAGATATTGGTATTCTCAAACACCTCCACCTGTCTGACAAGCTCAGGGGGAATCTCCTTTTCCTCCACTATCTCCACTACGGTCTCTTCTTCCCTGGGCTCTTCTTTTACAACCTCGGTCTCCCCCTTGGCCTCTTCAACGGGTGGTTTAGCCGATTCAGAGATATTGACCTGTTTTTTCGCGCACGACGAGACAAGAAACAGAACCGCGCATACAAAGATCATGGCTGTAAAGCCTGTCATCACCCTTTTTCCCATTATCCCCTTTACCTCCTTAATTTATGTGGTTTATGCCAAACAGGTCATCAGAAAACCGGCCCCCGTACCAGCTGGACTCAAAAATATCCCGCAGGCCGAGGCCCCAACGCGGGTGAACGAACCGCCCGGCTCCCCGATGGCTGTGCACCTGAAAAAGAAGCTTTTAATCCTACTTTATTTAACACTTCCTTTTGCCAATTTCAAGGATTTAAGCAGATTTTTTATTTTTAGGGCCGAAAAAGGGATCGGGGCCTCTTACGCTGGTGTGGCGGAGTATGGATCACCGGTTCATTCCGGGGCCCAGGACGGGGAGGTCTGCTCCCCCTTGCCCGAGGTTATTCTCCGCTGATTCTGCCCGTTAGCGTTCATCAGATAGATGTGGTAGGCCCCTGACCTGTTGGATGTGAACATTATATACCTCCCACCGGGGGACCAGCAGGGGGCCTCGTTATTGCCCTCGTTATGGGTCAACCTTCTCAACCTCCCCCCGGAGGGGTCGATGGTGCATATGTCAGAACGTCCCTCCTTCATGGAGGCAAAGGCTATGATATTACGGGACGACCAGGAGGGAGATGTGTTGTACCGACCATCGTAGGTCAGTCTCTCCACGGTCTTGCTGGTCATATCCAGGAGGTAGATCTGGGGGGATCCCGAACGGTTGGAAACAAAGGCCATCCTCTTCCCGTCCGGGGAAAAGGCTGGCGATACGTCGATACCCCAGTGATCCACAAGCTGCTCAAGGATCCGCCCCCTGAGATCGATGGTGAAGATATCGGGATTTCCCTTATGGCTCATGGTCAGGGCCATCTTACTGCCGTCGGGGGCCCAGCAGGCACCTATGTTAAGCCCGGAGCGTCCTGACAGTCTCCTTACAGATCCGGTGCTGAGGTCCCTCAGGTAGAGCATCGGTCCACCCTGCTTGTACGAGTTGTAAACGATCTTCTTTCCGTCGGGGGACCATCTGGGGAGGATTGCGATACTCCTGTCCCTTGTAAGGGGTTTTACACCATACCCGTCATAGTCGCACACGTAGATCTCCCTCTTGCCGGTGGCGTTCCCCACGAAGGCCAGCTTGGTAAGAGAGATACCATCGTGGCCGGTCAGGCTCTTGATTATCTCATTGGAGAGCCGGTGCATCAGGTGACGTAAACCGCTTATCTTTCCGAGGGCCCTCTTCCCCACGATCTGACGCCCCCAGAACACATCGAAGAGCCTGATCTCTACCTCCAGCCGACTCCCGATACAGGTATATCCCCCTGTGAGAAGGAGCTCGGCACCGATAACAGACCAGTCCCTGAAGTTGATCCCCTCCGAGGTCAGGGCCACCCCGTTTTCATCCAAGAACCCCTCCTTGTCCAGGGGCCTGAAATAGCCGCTAAGGTCCAGGTCTCCGGATATCACCCCCGGTAGCCCGGCTGCCAGCTCCGGGTGGCTCCTGTCCTTGCTCAGATCCCTGAAGTCGGGGATGGCAATCTTGAACTTGGGGATGGAAGGGGCGTTCACATCGATGTAGATGCGACCGGAGGCAGCCCCTGGTAGCAGAAGGGAAACAAGAAACAAAACCCATATGATGACAGATGAAACAGGGCCAACCCCCCGGCCTGTGGGACGGGCAGAATCTGGATACATGGCTTTACCTTAAGTTCTATTTTTCCGCTTTGAGTTTACTTGATTATGGATGGCACGTCCCTCAGATGCGGGATATGTACCCTACGCGTCTTCAAATTCGCTGAGATCAAACCTGATCTCGATCTCGTCGTAACTCTTCCTGTACCCTTGGGGAAAGGGGGGAAGGGGATCTGATCTTTCAATGGCCTTGAGCACGGAACCGTCAAAAACAGAGTCGGATGAGCGCTCCTTGAACCAGGACTTCATTATGGTGCCGTCATTTCTGACCTTGACCACCACTATGGCAATGAGACCACTCCGCTTCTTGGGGCTGACAAGGGCCACGGGGTAGGACCAGTTGCTCTTTATCTGCTCTTCAACGGCCAGTTGATATATCCTTATGGTGATCCCGTTCTGTGGACCACCCCCGGCGGGTTCCTCTCCGGCCTCCTCTCTGGCCCGGGCCTCGATCCTGGAGATGGCCTGGCCCAGGTGATCCTTTTTCCTGGCCTTCACCTTCTTTTCGATCTTAGACACTGCCCGGTCTATAAGCCTTGAAGGGGACACCCTCGGCCTTTTTGTCCTCTTCTTTACCTCCCTCTTCTTCTCCTTCTTTCTCTTTACAACCCTTTTCCCTATGACCACCTTTTCTTCTTTGGGGGCCGGTCTGCTCACGGGCTTCAATCGCCTGGCAGTGGGGGACTCCTTGGTGGAGATCACACCCTTGTTCCCCTTCACCTGGGAACTGTTACGGGAGGCCGGACGGGCCCTGGCCGGCATCTCCACCAGGTTGACCTCGTAGACGGCTGCCCCGCTGATCCTCCTGGTAGGTATGGAATCAGGCACAAAAAGGATGGCCGAGAAGATTACCAGGTGAAGGAGGAGGGACAGGACGATCACCCTGGACCATCCCGGCTCCCCGGTTTCTCGGGGGGTTGTTCTGACCCGTAAGCCTTGCATAAGTCAAGCGCCTGAAATGAGTTGGAGCATCTGGACCCCTGAGGTTGAACGGAAGCTGTTTTACTGATTTCACGGTTCACCATGGGCAATCAGGGGCCGATTGAATGCTGCCTGGCCCCTGGAATCAGTCCAGGGGTTCGGTTACCATCCCCAGTTTGCTGATACCGGCATTTTTTATCCTTGCCATGACATCGATGACAAACCCGTAGGGTACATCCTTGTCCGCCCTCAGCAACACCTCTTTTTCTCTCCGGTTTTCAAAGATCTTCTTTATCTTCAACTCCAGCCTGTCCAGCCTGACAGGATGATTCTCCAGGAAGACCTCTTTTTTCCTTGTGATGGTCAGCATGAGGGGTTCGTCCACCGTCTTGATGTTCCTGGCAACGGTCTTGGGCAGGTTTACGTCCACCCCCTGCGTCATCATGGGGGCCGCCACCATGAAGATGATGAGGAGTACCAGCATCACATCCACAAGGGGTGTAACGTTGATCTCCGACATCAAGCGTCTGTTGTTTCCACCGGAATTCATGAGTCTGCCCCGGTTCACGCCTTCTTGATAAAGCGTCTTCCCACCATGCTCAGAAAATCGGTGGTAAAGATATCCATCTCCGCCTGGAGCGAGACCACCTTCTGGCTAAAGTAGTTGAACGCCACGACAGCGGGGATCGCCGCGGCCAGGCCGGCTGCGGTTGCGATAAGGGCCTCGGAGATCCCTGGAGCCACCACCGCAAGGTTGGCCGACCCTTTCAGGCCTATCCCCCTGAAGGACTCCATGATCCCCCACACCGTAC
>DREN01000315.1 GCA_011051075.1 Deltaproteobacteria bacterium
ATGGGATAGGACACGCAGGAATGAACATAGCCGAACCTCCTGTCTGATTTCCTGACAGGCACGCCGGCCGGCTGAAATACCCTTCCAGATACCACCTTCACCCTGCACATGCTGCATTCACCGGAGCGGCAGAGGGAGGGAGTCGCCACGCCACCTTTCTCAAGGGCAACTATGAGCGGTTCCCCGGCCCTCGCCTCTACTTCAGGACCGCCCGCGATCTTCACGGAAAAGACCTGATCTTTGCCGATCTCCCCGGGCCAACCAGGGTAATCGCAGATGCTGACAGGCGCGCCGTACACCTCCTTTCTTATCTTCCTTGGGGGAACGCCCAAATCCTTGAGCTCAGGTTCGCAGAAATCGTACAGGCCCTGGGGACCGCACAGGTAAAAGGTCTTCTCAGAAATATCCCCAAGGGTCTCTTTTACCAGGTCCCCGGTGATAAGGCCTGTGGTCCCCTCATATCCCTCCCCGGGCTCCTCAATGACCGGCATGTAATTGATGTTTTCAAACCGGTCTGAAATGGCACGGAGTTCATCGTGAAAAATCAGATCGTCAAGATTTCTGCTCCCGTGGAAGAGATACACGGTCCTGTCCAGACCACACTCTACGATCTCACGGATCATGCTCCGAAACGGGGTAACGCCGCTTCCGCCCGCAATACAGGCCATTGTCCTGTCGTGAAAGAGCGGATTATGGTAGAAGTTGCCGGCAGGTCCGGAACTCTCAAGGGCATCTCCCCTTTTCACCTCGTCTAACAGGTACGCGGACACGAGGCCGTTCTCAACCCGTCTTACGGTAATCTCGTAGAACCCGGTCTGGTTGGGGGGGGATGAAATGCTGTAGGGCCTGCTTGTGCGGATACCGTCCAGATCCAGAAAAAGGGCGATGTACTGCCCGGCCAGGAAGGGGGGGAGGTAACCATCCCGGGAGACGAGCCTGAAGGTCCTGGCAGAGGGGGTTTCGTCAATGATGTCTGACACCATAAGCCTCATCCGGGCAGGATGGAGGAGATTGACCTGACGACCCACGGAATCACCCACGGCCTCGTACTGTCTCCCGTACTTCCTGCTCGTTTCCATATCTGCGACAACGGCTTCGTACCCGTCAAACTCCTTGAACGCAGGTTCCCTCATCATATTCCCCCCTGATTGGAATTGAGTTTTCTCAGCACAGACCTGGCCGCGGACATTCCCGCCTGCAGCGTGGGTTGAAATCCGCAGTCGCCTATCCATCCGCTGGCAAAGAAGAGGCCTTCAACGGGAGATGAGCGTCCGGGCTGAAAAAACATGGAGTCCTTGGTGTACTGCTCAAACCCGTAGATGGCCCCTTCGGGATGCCCGAGGTACCGCATATGGGTGAGCGGTGTTCCCACCTCAAGCTCTTCCATATGCTCCCTCACCCCTGGAAAGACGGCCTCAACCCGCCGCAGCATGGCCTCCGCGCACCTGTACTTAACCCTGTGGTACTGTGTGGGAGGTATGCGCATCCACGGTGCGCCGTACTTGAGGGTGACCATATTGGCCTGGCATGTTCCTGGAGGTGAAAACTCCGGATCAGCCACGTCGTAACAGCTCATGACCATGAGTTCATCGTCTATCTCAACCCTGTTCATGCGCCTGATTACCCCGTCGCCGGTGTCCCGGTTGTTGATGAGGAAGTTGGTGGTTTCCGTGATGCCAAGCTCATGGGGCTCACAGTCAAATCCCGCGAAAAGGGTAAAGGCCGAGGGGCTCAGGCTCCTGCCTCCCATCTCCCTGAGGGCCTTCACAGGAACATCCTCGGGATCAATCAGGTAGGTATAGGTGGTCACCTGGGAGGCGTTTGAGATCACATACCCTGTCTCTATCTTCTCACCGTGCTCCGTAACTACCCCCTTCACGGCCCCGTTTTCCACGACTATCTTGTCCACGCCGCAGTTGAACCGGGCCGTGCCCCCCTGAGAGATGAACTTATCTGCCAGAGCATTGGACAGGGCCTGTGAACCCCCCTTTATATGGAACGGCTTGAATTCCATATAAACGAAGAAGAGCATGGCGATGTAGGCGAACGAGAGACGGTTGGTGGGAAGCCCCAGATAGCCCCAGTACACGGATATGATGAGCTTGAGCAGAGGATCGGAGAAGATTTCGTCTATGACCTCGTCGGCAGGTCTGAAGGCGTAGCTGTACAGGACCGGGTACTTTTCCCTGGACGGGGCCGGGTCCTTGAAAAAAAAGGTCGCCAACATCTCATTGGCATACTGATACGAAAGATCAAAGAACCTGCTGATGGCCTCCCTCTCGTGGGGAAACCGCTTCTCAAGGGTGGAGACCGCACGGTTTCTGTCCGCCTTGAGGGTCAGCCTGAATCCGTCGGGCATCAATACGCTGTAGAGGTCCTCCATCTCCACGAACTCCAGGTCATCCAGTACCCCCAGACTGGCCAGGGACATCCTCAACGGACCCGGTTTTTCAGGGGTTCCCATTCCGCTGAGCTGGTGCAGGGCCACTTCAAACTCAAACCGTCCTCTGCAGAAGCTGGTTGCGCAGCCCCCGGGGATATTATGCCTCTCCAGCATGAGGACGTTGAGCCCCTTCTGCGCCAGACCGGCGGCCGCGGTAAGGCCCCCGTTTCCAGCGCCAATAATCACTGCGTCATACCTCTCCATTTACAGCTCCTATATTGTGATCCCTGTTAGAATTTCAGTTTTCAGCTTCTACGCGAAAAGAGAGGGCATTTTTTAATCCCTCAATCCCGGTTTATCCGGATCAGGATTGCTGCCCTGCCCTCTTTATCTCCATCTCCCTGAGCTCTCTGCGCAAGACCTTCCCCACCGTGCTCTTTGGAAGCTCATCCATGAATTCCACCATCTTGGGCACCTTGTAAACGGCCAGGTTTTTCTTGCAGAAGGCTATGACCTCTTCCTCTGTGAGGGCCTCTCCCTGCCTCGTGACTATAAAGGCCTTTATGGTCTCCCCGCGATAGCTGTCGGGCACGCCCACGGCGCAGGCCTCCTGAATCCCGGGATGCTGGTAGAGAACCTCGTCAATATCCCTGGGGTAGATGTTGTACCCGCCTGCTATGATCATATCCTTTTTCCGGTCCACTATGAACAGGTACCCATCCTCATCCATATAACCGATATCACCCGTGTAGAGCCATCCGTCTCGGATGGCGTCCTCGGTCTCTTCAGGGTTCTTGTAGTACCCTCCGGTGACCTGGGGGCCCTTGATGAGGACCTCTCCCGATTCGCCCAGGGGCATATCCCTTGTGCCGGTCTCAATATCCACTATGCGGCAGTCCGTATCCGGTACCGGCACACCCACGCTCCCCACCTTGGTCTTTCCCCTCCACGGGTTGGCATGGGAGAGCACCGTGGTCTCCGTAAGCCCGTAGCACTCCACGATGGTGGCGCCCACCGCCTCCTCCCACTGGCGCACCGTCTCAACCGCCAGGGGGGCGGCCCCTGAGAGACAGCCCTTTATAAACGAGAAGTCGGTCTTGGCAAAATCAGGGTGGTTGAGCACCCCCACGAAGATGGTGGGGACACACGGGAACCAGTCGGGCCGGAACTTCCGGGTCATCTCCAGGACGGCGCCCGGCTCGGGACGGGGGATCAGGATGAGGGTTATCCCCCTGTAGATGGCCGTGTTCATGCCGGTGGTAAAGCCCGCGGTATGAAAGATCGGGAAGGTGCCTAACATACTGTCCCTCCCCTCAACCGCGTCAGGGAGCCAGGCCCTCAACTGCTGGACGCATATACTACAGTTTCTGTGGGTGAGCATGACACCTTTAGATACCCCTGTGGTGCCCCCGGTATATAGAAGTGAGGCCAGATCATCGAAGAGGACCTCGGTCTTGGGAGGGTCAGGGGGATACTTGCCTATGAGGTCGAGGAAATCCAGGACTCCCTCATGGGGATCGGTCTTCCGGTGCATCTTCTTCTTAACAAGGGGGAAGAGCTGCTTCTTGGGAAAGGGGAGGTAATCGCGGATATGACAGGAGATGATGGTTTCGATCCCGGTCTTCTCCTTGAGCTTTAGTATCCTCGGGACAAGGAGATCCAGGGTTATGGCCATCTTGGAGTCAGAGTCGTTTAGCTGATGCTCTAACTCCTTCTCCGTGTAAAGGGGATTGTTCATGACCACCACCGCGCCAAGCCGGAACGTGGCGTAAGAGGCGATCACCACCTGGGGCATGTTGGGAAGGAGGAGCGCCACCTTGTCCCCCTTGCCTATGCCCAGGTCACTCAGGGCCCCTGCAAAGCGGTTTACCAGTTCATCCAGTTCCCTGTAGCTGATCTTCCTACCCATCATTATCAGGGCCACTGAATCTGGAAACCTCTCTGCCGTCCTTTTGAGGGCAGCGGGCAGGGTGATTTCATCGTAGTCGAGGCTTCTGGGGACCCCCTCGGCATAGGCCTTGTGCCAGATTCTCTCTTCCATGGCTTCATCTCCTGAAGTAATGATGAGTTGTACTATGGATACTCTGCCGTTCCTTTACGACCTCCGCAGCTTCTTCATCAACTCTCCCATGATGATCAGTTTCTGTATCTGGTTGGTCCCGGCGCCGAACTCGATCCCCTTCACGTCACGGTACATCCTCTCTATGGGAAACTCCCTGATAAAGCCGTACCCACCGAAGATCTGCACCGCCTTGCCAACCGCTTCCACCCCCACCTGGGCGCAGAAGAGCTTGGCGCAGGAGGCCTCAAGCCTGACCCGCTTTCCCGAGTCGGCCATTGAGGCCGCCCAGTACGACAGGACCCTCCCGGCCTGGATACTGGCGGCTATTTGCGCAAGCATGTCCTGGATCATCTGGAAGCTTATAATGGGGGCCCCGAACTGGACCCGCTCCGAGGCGTACCTGAAGGCCAGGTCAAAGGCCCCCTGGGCCACTCCGATGGGGGCTATGGAGTAGATGATCCTCTCCCGGTCCAGCCCGCTCATCATGACCCTGATTCCCCTGTTTTCCTCTCCCAGGAGGTTTTCGACAGGCACCTCGCAGTTGTCAAATATGAGCTCGCCGGTGGGAGACCCCCTCACCCCCATTTTCCTCAGCG
>DREN01000243.1 GCA_011051075.1 Deltaproteobacteria bacterium
GACCAGTCAAACGGTTTCCTTGAAAGGCCCCTTACCTTTTCCGGGGTCAGTTCGCCTGGAAAACTTGGTGGGATTTCCTGCCCCAGGGCCCTGAAGGCAAGCATGGTCCGAACACACTTGTCACAGACGCAACAGTTGGTGTCAGGAGGTGTATGGAACCTGTACTGTCCTTCCCAGCACACCTTCAGATTGTCCAGTGCCTCGGGCCAGGCGGAAAGGGCCTTCAGCTTTTCCATCCTGGTGAAGACCATATCGTGGTGTATTTCAAAACTTCTGCTGGAGAGCAGTCGATCGGTGAGGGGGTGGCTTCCCCATGGGGCCAGGTGAAGGTACGAGTGACTGCTTCCCACCAGGCAGCCGCCGGACATCCTGCGAAACAGGGAGGCTGTTGAGGCAAGTACGCAGGCGTGGGAGGTCCAGAACTTCTTGATTGAAAGGAGATATTTGAGGTTCGTCCTCACGTTCAGGAATTTAAGGTGAGGATGGCCTGAAAGGAGGTTTCTGTTCCTCTCAATAACATTTTCGCACTCCCGGTCATAGTCGATGTTCACGTCAAAACCTTCAATATACAGGATGGCGTTTATGTCGTAGAGCTTTCTCCTGACCGGTCCCCTCCTCAAAACGTGGTTCAGGGCGCTGAAGGCCCCGTCAACGCCCCCTGAAAAGCTGAGCATAACCTTGTTGTTGATCTTCTTCTCTTCCGTCTCCCTCTCTGGTACTATTTCGATCCGGTTGTATTTTTCAGGAAACCAGATGCTGAAAATGAGCTGGTATTCCTCCAGGTTGTCAAGGAGAGATGTGGACACAGGTCCGTGGACCTTTAACGTGGCACTATCTTCCATTGCCTTCAACAGTGCGGCCAGTACAAAGGGGTCCATGAGGTCGCAGGAGGTGTACTCCCACTGAAGGGGCGGGATGGAGTACCACAGGTTCAGATCTTCACTGTAAGACCTTGCCATGCGCACGTTGATCCTGAATCTGCCTATTTTATCGTACTGTTCGATGTTATCCAGGTATAGGTCCAGAATTTTCATTGATATCTCCAGGATATCCGTTTTCAGGGCAAGGTATGACTGCCGGGCGGGCCTTCAGCCCTGGGTCACTGTCTTTGTCTAAGGATGATGGTGCGGGTGCCGTCGAAACAGTCCCTGGGACCTGAGTGATCGTGCTCATCTGGGATGACGGCTCATGTGACGGGACAACAGGTTCGTTCCGAATCCACGGCCATGGATGTTCCGTGTGATGGAGCACGGGATACCACGGGCTCAACTCTTTATCTTCGCATGCAGTTCACGTATCCTGCTGCTGAGCGCCCTGCAGATGTGCAGGGCTATCTGCGGGTACTCTCTGACGATTTCGGTAAACTCCTGTTTGTGAAGGACCAGGAAGCGGGCCTCCTGTGCAGTACGGATGGTGGCGGATCGGACCGCGTCCTCGAACAGGGCCATCTCTCCGAAATAGTCTCCGGTACCGATGCGGGCCAACTCAATTTCACGCCTTCCCTCCTCTCCCCCTCCCTTGATAACGGACACCTCTCCTTTGATAATGAGAAACATGGTATCCCCTGACTCCCCCTCTCTGATAACGGTTTCCCCTGCCGGATAATCCACCTCCTCTGTTACCGATGCTATGGCGGCAAGTTCGCCCACGGCAAGACCTTCAAATATGTTAATCCCCTTCAGGCGCAGGATCTTATCGGGAATAGAGATTTCTGTTTCCATGCCTTCCTCCATTTTTTCAGGGCCATGGCCATCCGTATCCATGGCAGAGCTGGCCATCTGTTGAATAAACCTGTTCTCTGATACTGTCAAGGTCCGGACCTTTTCCATATGGGCATGGATCTTTTCCGGTCCCTGTGCGATGATCAGGAACAGGGTCAGCACAACCGTGACCCAATCATCTTCGTCAAGGAGATGGGAGCAGACCGCTCCCCTCTCAGAGGTGAAATCGGGCAGCTTGAAGTTCTTGATGCCCACTTTCAGGACCTCGGCGGCAGGGATTCCTTCCAGGAGGGGGAGCATGATGCGTGAAAGGGTGCTGTCCATGGCATCGTCCAGGGCCTCCAGGCTGTTGGACCTCCGCCGCGGATCAGTGGAAAAGAGCCCCCTCCAGATGATTCTCATCTGACCTGTCCGGTCCTCGGTGGCGAGGACCCTGACGATGTTTTCCAGTTCAACCTGCTTCTTGTTTTCCAGATGATCTATTATAAGGTCCCTCTCCTGACTTTCGGGCAGGAGTCTCAATCCCTCCACCTGGGCCACATAACGGTAGCATCTCTCTACCTGGGAGCGTGCAAACCTGAAAATGTCCAGGTCCTTGATATCCAGTGATTCAAGGAGTGCGAATATCCCCTCGCGCACCTTGCGCCTGGGGATGTTCAGCGATTCAACGAGAACCTTGGCATCCTGATAGGAAGATGCCTGGAGTTTCTCCTGGGCCAGCCTGCATACCTTTTCTGAGGCGTCATCCATTAGGCGGATTACCGTTCTGACGGTATCACCGTCCTCTATTTCAAAGGCCTCCAGAGCGGCCAGACGCACAGGTTCCGAAGGGTGGGCAAGGTAGGGGGTCACAAGGCTGTTCGGATCAGAGACCTTGAGCCGGTTAAGGGCCGTCAGTATGTGGGGGAGGATCGAGTGGTCCTCCTCCTGCTCAAGGATCTCTTTCAAAGGTGATATGTAGGCCCGATCCCCGGTTTCTCCGGCGGCAATAACGCCGGCCTTTTTGAGCGAGACCTCGTGGGACTTGAGCCATGAATCGATAATCTCCCTGTATTCATCGGGGGCTCTCTTGTAAAGGCCTGTTACGGCGTAGGCCTTCACCTCCGGATCCTCACTGGCCTCAAAAATCTCTTTGCAGAAATCGTATGAAATCCGCGCAGGCAACCTGTTCGCCGCCGTCACAAGGGCAACGGTGAGGTCGCGGTTTTCAGTGGCGGCTAGTTCCCTGAAAACTCCTACGGTCTCCTCACCCGCGTCAGGTGAAAGCATGGAGAGCAGTTCGATCCTGGTCCTGTCATCGTTTTGTCTGAGCACGGCCAGGATATGGGAGTCCAGGTCTTCTACGCCCTGGGACTTGAGTATTCGCGCATGCCACAGGCAGTCCTCGCCCCGGGAGGAGAGAAAGGTTTTTACCAGCCCGGACTGTATCTGTTTGTCAGCAAAAACGCTCCCCACGTCCTTTTCTTCCAGGGATTTGAGGTCGAGCATATTTCTTGAGATCAGGTCGAGCAGGATCTGAGAATAGCTCTTCTTGAGAACCAGACTGGTGACTATCCAGCCTCCCACGAAGACCATGGCCGCGATGGATAGGTACCTGGGAGAGAAAAGCCCCTCAGACGCCATAATGATGCCGGCACCAAGCAGTATCCCGATACGAACCACTGTTCCCCTGAGAAAGGGCCTGATCATTGCGCGGTATTCCAACGGAAACAGTCCCATGAGTACGGCCCTGGCCGGGTTGTTCATGGTGGTCCTTATCACGTTGGTGGAGACCCTTGCGTATATGGCCGAGAAGATGTCGAACTTCAGCAAAAAGGCCAGAAATACGAGCATGTAATTGAAGGGATGAAACATAAGGACAATGGGGAGTCCCCAGCGGCCGTAGACCCTTCCCACGAACAGGAGTATGATCAGACTGACTATGTTCATGAAGCCCCTGAAATAGCCAAAAAAACTGAGCATACCACCCTGGGTGGCAAAGGACTGGTTAACGGTATAGGCGAACTGGTAGTTGAGGATGGGGATGATAATGTTGGGGAGCAGGGTCAGGAGTATCAGGATTTTGACAAGGGTGGACTCCTTTATAAGGGGAAGAATATTCCTGAATTCCTTTACAATGGAACTTCTCTTTTTTGCCTTTTTCTCCTTCTTATGCGACAGGAGCAGGGTGGGAAATCTGGCGCCCATCCTGTTCACGACAAAGGCCCCCGTCGAAGTGGTTATCAGGTAGACGAACATCAGGTTGTCCATGGTTATGGCCCTGGCCAGGGGCGGTGTGGCAAAACTTCCGATGATTCCCCCGACCACGCCTCCGGCCGTAATCAGGGGAAACAGTCGTTTGGACTGTCTGGTATTGAAAAGGTCGTTTGCCAGGTTCCAGAACATGAGCGCCAGCAGGACCTCGTACTGGGCCTTCAGGATGTAGAGCACCGGGTAGATGATGGTGAATCCCAGGGGCACCACAAAACGAAGAAGGGCCACGGATGTTCCGCAGAAGAGGAGGAAGTAGGAGAGCATCCGGCTGCCCGGTATCTTTGCCATGAGCCCGGTGAGAAAGGCCATTACAAAGAAGGTGGATATGGAGTTGGCCACGTTGACAACCGGAAGGTACTCTACCCCGTATCTCTTGAGGAAGGCGGTTTCTGCGAAGTTGTTAAAGAGGATGCTTGAGGTGCGGATAAGGAAGAGGATCAGCAGGACCCATAGGAAAAGCGAGATTTCGTCTTCGTAGATCTTGAGCCATTTACCAAGGGATTTAAGCACAGGCAGCCTCACTGTCCGGTTGTGAAGAGATTAGTTCTGTAATCTATAGACTTCCAGATAAAGATTTTGGACTGCGTTATAGGTCGGAATCGTCGACGACGTACTATGGGTACGACTTACTCCGATTCCTCCCTCTGGCCTTGCCAAAATCATTATCTGAAACTCTATACTCAGCCGCCGGTCAAGTGTCAAGGCCTTATACCCGTCTCCTGGAGTGGAGGCGGGGATATCCTTATGGGCGGTGAGGCCTGAAAAGCCCTAAAGATACTCCTCCCTCACAGGTGAAAAGACCTCAATCATGACCGAATCTTCAAGAACCTCTGCCCCATGTACAACATCGCCTGGAAGACACCAGCTGTCTCCCGGTTCGGCCTCGAACTCTTCATCCTTCAGGATAAATTTTATCCTGCCCGAGACCAGATATCCGGTCTGCTCGTGGGGGTGGCTGTGCTCCGGAATCCTGCCCCCCTTGTCTATCCTGAATTCGCAAAGATGGGCCTTTTCCCCGTGAACCAGGGACTTTAACCGCACTCCCTCTGCC
>DREN01000048.1 GCA_011051075.1 Deltaproteobacteria bacterium
ATAAAAATAGTGCCGCTCCGGTCTGACCTTTATCATCACCCCGGGGAGATCAAATGAATGGCTCTCGATCCGGGCAAGCTCATCGCGGGATATGCCCCTCTTAAGGCAGACCGGCTTGAAGGGGTATCCCCGGTCCGCCTTGTCCAGGGTCAGGCCAGCACGTTCCGGGTCCACATGTGCGAACCTCCTCAACTGCTCAAGTAGCTGCGGCCGATCCTGAACCTCCTCAGGGATCACGTAGATGTCGTAAGAGGGGCGGTTATCCACCAGCACCCGTTCCTTTCTATCCAGGATTATCCCCCTGAAGGGCGGAATGTCGTGGAGACGGATACGGTTATGCTCTGATTTGGCCCGGTAGGCGGCGCCGCTTACAACCTGAAGGTACCAGAGTCTCACCATGAGAACGCCGAATACGATCAGGACAAACACCACGGCTATCTTAAGCTGCCTGGCAAAGATCTCTGAAGAAACCGGATCGAATTTTGACGCTCTCAACACCCTGAACCTATCCTGTAGCACGTCCGGGTTGATGAAAAACAGGTTCCCCAAGAAAAGGGTTCACCGCACACAAGGGCCAACGAAGCGTCGCCTCAAACCTCCGAGTTGAGGGGCAAATACCCCGTTGGTTGAGGCAAAGTTCCGCCGAGGCGGGAGATCCAGCATCCAGCATCCAGGATCCAGCATCGGGTAGTAATGAGCAGAAAATATGCATGGTTCCAAAAGCCTGGCTCAAAATTTGCGATCTTGCTCTGTTTTCACGCCTACACCCCCTCTGGGGGAGCGGCACCGTTCTCCTCTTCAGTAATGCCCCTCAGCCGGTGGAGCAGGCTGAAGAGAAAGGGGGTGATCAGACCCGTGCCGATTATGGAAATTAGGGAAGCGCTGAGGAACCACCGGTTAATAACCACGGAACCGGAAAAAAGAGAGAGTACAACCAAAAACAGTAAGTTTTTCAAAAAGACCGCCAGACCGATTATGATCATCTCCCCTTTGACGGTCTGGATGTCAAAAAAGAGCGAGGCAAGGTATATCCCCAGGAAAACCATGAGATAGATAAAGGCGAAAAGGCCGTAGAAGCCGCCTGAAAAGATGTCGATCAGAAGCCCCTGCCCCACTGCAAAGGCGCCTGCCTGGACGGGGCCGCAGCAGAGGAAAATATAGGCAGTCAGCACGGTCAGCAGGTCCAGATCAAAGACACCCACAGCTTGAGCACCGACGCAGGCCCCCTTCAACAGGGTGAACAGAACCCCGTACAGCCAGGCGGCAACGCAAAAACCCGAAAGTCTCTTCTCTTTTGAACCGGAGATGGCTCTTTCCCCTTAAGATATAGGCTTACAGAAAAGCATTTTGGGGTTGCTGTGACCCACCCCGAAAATAAATTAAGGTGGCAGTTGTGTTACGGTACTTGAAACTGGAAACTCGAAACTTGAGAAAGAAATGACAATTCAGATTGTTATCAAGTTTCAAATTTCCAGTTTCTTGGAGTTTCACAGGAAAAATCTCTTGGGAGACCGCACATCAAAAACCCCAAAAACATTTTCTTAAACTCTATATGAATTCCCCGCCGACCGGGGATGATATGTTGATAGGTTCCATCACGCAACCGCCTCAGTCACTCTCCTGTCTCTTTCCCGTCCCGGTCCGTATGACCAGGACCTCCTCTAACTTCGAAAAGTCAACTGAAGGGGTAACCTCAACCCCCTTGAAAAGTTCCCCGGGCAGATCCTTCACCTTGGATATCCTCCCCACGGGGAGTCCCTTTGGGAAAATCCCCCCCAGCCCAGAGGTAATCACCGTATCGCCCACGGTCACGTCGCTGGATTTAGCCATGTAATCCATCCTGCAAACATCCGTGGAAAGGCCCTTCACCATTCCCCTGTCCCGGGACTCCTGGGTCAGGCAGTCCACAGCGCTGTTCTGATCTATGATGAGCAGGACTTTGGCGTAATGGGGTGAAACTGAGACTATCCTGCCCACTACACCCGAGGCGTTTACAACCGGCATGTCCCACTTAAGTCCGGCCCGTCCTCCTTTATCAATAATGACCGATTTAAACCATCCGGTGGGATCGATGCCTATGACCTGGGCCGCGGTAACCGGCTGTCTGATGACATCCTTGAACTGGAGGAGTTGTCTCAGCCTTTCGTGGGTGGCAAGCAGTTCCCTGTATCGGCTGTTCTCCATCCTGAGAGAGTTGACCTCCCGCTTCAGCCGGATGTTTTCCTGGCGTGCATCCACCAGGTAGAAGTAATTGAACCAGAAGTCTTTTGTAAAGTCTATGGTTACCCTGATGAGTTTCTGGAAGGGAGCGGTAATTTCTACAATAAGCTGCTCAGCCGGATTCCACGGCCTTCTGAGACCGGAAGTTGAAGAGAGGAGAAGCAGGACAAGGCAGATAAAGAATATCGATATCCATATTTTGCGTAAGTATTTTTCACCTTTCAACGATAAAATCCTGTCATGAGCTGTCCCGCATTGATGGTCAAGTAGTCCTGTTCGGAAAAGGACCCTCTGCTCTCTCCGGTGGCTACCTGATCGTTACCTCCCTGAGCATGGAAATATTATCGAGGGCCATGCCTGAACCGAGAACAACCGTGGAAAGGGGGTCTTCGGTAACGGTTATGGGGAGCTTTGTCTCTTCCCTCAGGAGGACGTCCAGATTCTTCAGTAACGATCCGCCCCCTGCCAGGACAATGCCTGTGTCCACAATATCCGCGGCCAGCTCGGGGGGGGTCTGTTCCAGGGCAATCCTGACGGTCTCTACTATGGTCTCGATCTGTTCCGAGATCGCCTGCCGCACCTCGTCCGAATCTATGGTCAGGATCTTGGGGATGCCGGTGACCAGATCCCGGCCCTTTACATCTATTGTCTCGGCCTGGTCGCTGGGGTAGGCGCTGCCGATGCCGGTCTTTATGAGTTCCGCGGTGGTAATCCCGATGAGCAGGTTATACTTCCTCTTCACATACTGAAGGATCGCCTCGTCCATCTTGTCTCCGCCCACCCTGACCGACTTACTGTAGACAATGCCCGCAAGGGAGATAACCGCCACCTCTGTGGTCCCTCCACCAATATCAACCACCATATTGCTGGTGGGTTCGGTAATGGGCAATCCAGCCCCTATGGCCGCGGCCATGGGTTCCTCGATGAGAAAAACCTCCCGGGCACCGGCAGACTCTGCAGACTCGCGGACCGCCCTTTTCTCAACCTGGGTGATCCCGCTGGGAACGCAGATGATGATTCTCGGTCTTACAAGGGTCCTGCGGTTGTGGGCTTTCCTGATGAAATGACGGAGCATTGCCTCTGTGATTTCAAAGTCCGCGATCACACCGTCCTTCATGGGCCGTATGGCCACGATATTTCCCGGTGTGCGACCCAACATCATCTTGGCCTCTCTGCCCACTGACAAAACCTTACTGCCGCCGCGCCCGTTCTTCCTCACCGCCACCACAGAGGGCTCGCTCAGGATGATCCCCTTGCCTTTCATGTACACAAGAGTGTTGGCCGTGCCGAGATCTATGGCTAAATCGTTTGAAAATAAGCCCAAAATGGGATCAAGAAGCATTGGTTCCTCCTTTCAACCTGACCGGTGGGGCAATGGAGACCGTGATTTTGGGTTATCCGAAAAAAGTCCAAGGTGCACGGGTAATAGTATAGTCTGCCTCCCATTGATAACCTGGGAGCATGTTCCCCGCAATGGATGGTACCAGAAAAATTTCCTCGGACAAGATCCCTGATCCCGCCCCCGCTGGGGAAGCAGGCAGTGGTAACCTTGGCAATTTTATGAAAAAAAAGAGGTTCTGTCAGACCCTCCAGGCGTCAGCCAGTCCCCATACACCTGACCACGAATTTTCTAAAGATATATCAGAAGTTTCAAATTATCAATGAGAAAATCTTGCCTGAAAAAAGAGTCTCGCCCAGGTTTCCCGGTCCCCTGAACTGCCTTTGATACGGCAGGGCCGAATTTGTCTTGACAACCTGCTGTAACGGTAGTTATACTATAAAATTCAAAAAAGATATATAAAGGGATTACGTCATGAAAAGAACTTACCAGCCCAGTAGGATAAAGAGAGCGAGGACCCATGGTTTCAGGGCGAGGATGAGCACGAAAGGCGGCATCAGCGTTCTTAAGAGAAGGAGGGCCAAGGGGCGCAAGCGATTAACCGTGTAAGGCACCCACAGGCCTGACCGAGTTTCCTCATATTCGATGAGATCTTTTTCATTTCCAAAAAAAAAAGATTATTGAAACGAGCTGATTTTGTCAATCTGAATCGATGGGGGAAACGCTGTCACACGAGACATTTCGTAGTTATTACGAGGAAAAACAGTCTGGGTATTACGAGACTGGGGGTAACCGTCAGCAAAAGGGTGGGCAACGCAGTCAAGAGGAACAGGGTTAAACGCCTGATCAGAGAGTTTTTCAGACTCAACTATTTTGAAATTCCCCGGGGCTACGATATGGTCATCACAGCAAAGAAGGATGCAAGCCGTCTGGATTTCTGGAAAATTAAAGAGGAACTTGGAGCAATTCTTTTCAAAAAGAGCTCTAATTTATGGGTTTAGATATATACCTGTAGTGCTGATATCCATGTATCAGCACCTTGTATCCCCTTTTTTGCCTCCATCCTGCCGTTTCTATCCCACATGCTCAAACTACGCCCGCCTCGCCTTCAAGAAGTACGGGATCTTAAAGGGGGGATGGTTGGCCCTCGTCAGGATCTCTAAATGCAACCCTTTTCATCCTGGAGGACATGACCCGCTCCCTTGATATGAGACAACCTGTTATGGCTGACGGGTTATTGAAAAAACCCGTCAGGGGGCACTGCCGAATCCCGTGCCCTTTACCCTGAATCCCCACCCTTGAGGCCCGGGTCGGATCAGCAGTATCAGACACCTGAAAAAGAGAATATGGATAAGAGAACAGTATTAGCCTTTGTATTATCGTTTGTAGTGTTGGTTGGATGGTCACTTTTTTTCGCCCCCAAACCGGAGCAGACCCCTCCCAGAAAGGAACCTTCCAC
>DREN01000150.1 GCA_011051075.1 Deltaproteobacteria bacterium
GCCCTGGAGGCAGACAGGCATGGAGAACCGAACGGTGCGGGAGATGAACACAATATCCTGAGCCAAAGCGTGCGCGGTCTTATCAAAGACGCGGACCATAAACAGGCTGCATTGGAAAAAAGCCGCGAGACCCTCCTGCAGGCGGAAAAGATGGCATCGGTAGGGAAATTAGCGGCAGGAATGGCCCACAGTGTTCGCAATCCTCTTACCTCCGTAAAGATGCGTCTCTTTTCTCTTAACAGGGCGCTTGAACTCTCACCCACTCAAAGGGATGATTTTGAGGTGATTTCCGGGGAAATCCGCCACATCGATACGATTGTGCAGAACTTTCTTGAGTTTTCCCGTCCGCCCAAGCTCAAGACACAGAAAATCAGCCCGTCAGAGGTTGTAGACATGGTTCTTCAGCTGCTCCGGCACCGTCTTGAATCCTACAACGTGGCTGCTACGGTCAATCGTCTGGCCCCCCTTCCCAAAATGCAGCTGGACCCGGAACAGCTAAAAGAGGCACTGATCAATCTCTTAGAAAATGCCTGCGAGGCAATGGAAGAGGGCGGCGCAATCACTATTCATGAGGAAGAGGGCCTAAGAGAACCTTATGGGCCCGTTGTTATTATCCGGATAGCCGACACCGGACCGGGGATCCGGAAATCGATCCGGGAAAAGGTCTTTCAGCCCTTTTTCACCACCAGGGAGGAAGGGACCGGTCTGGGCCTGAGCATCGCCCTCAGGATCATTGAAAGCCACGGGGGGAGACTGGAGCTGATATCTGATGGTGGGGAGGGAACAACTTTTGTGATCACCCTACCCTTGGAGGAGCCTTAACCTTGAGCGCCATTCTGATCATTGATGACGACGACCAGTTGCGAGTCAGCTTTCAGAAACTCCTGAAGGAAGAGGGCTATTCGGTTGACAGTGCCCCATCCGGTGAAGCGGGCCTCAATTTGATCAAGTCAAAAATCCCGGACCTAATTATCCTGGACATGCGATTGCCCGGGATGAACGGCCTTGAAACCTTCAGCCGCATCAATGCCATCGATCCCAAGCTACCTGTTATCATCATGACTGCCTTCGGGACCACCGAAACCGCCATCGAGGCCACAAAGATGGGGGCCTTTGATTATATTCTCAAACCGTTTAATATCCCTGAAATGTTGAGCATAATAGGACAGGCCCTCGAAGCGGGCCGTTTCATGCGTTCGCCAATAGATATGAACGCCGCGCCCGACGCCGGGGTACGGGAGGCCATAATTGGCCGCAGCAAACCCATGCAGGGTGTTTACAAGGCCATCGGACGGGTATCCCCCACCGACGCGACGGTGCTGATACGGGGTGAGTCGGGAACAGGGAAGGAATTGGCGGCAAGGGCCATCTATCAGCACAGCCTCCGGGCAGACAGGCCTTTTCTCGTCATCAACTGTGTTGCCATTCCGGAAAATCTGCTGGAAAGCGAGCTTTTCGGATATGAAAAAGGGGCCTTTACAGGAGCATCCCACCGGCGTGTTGGAAAGATTGAACAGGCAAACAGCGGCACAGTATTTCTGGATGAAATAGGCGACATGCCGTCCAGCATACAGGCCAAAATATTGAGGCTGCTCCAGGAAAAAAGCATCGAACGTCTTGGCGGCAGGGACACTATCCCGGTGGATGTGCGGATTCTTGCAGCCACCAATCGTAACCTGGAAAAGGCCCTTTCCGAAGGCCGGTTTCGTGAAGACCTATACTACCGCCTCAAGGTGGTTACCATCTCTCTCCCTCCCCTTCGAGAGAGGTCGGGGGATATCCCGCTCCTGGCAAGATACTTCCTTGCCAGGTCCGCCGCGGACTTCAGCATGGCTAACCCCGGAATTACAGAGGAGGCCTTATCGGTTCTCAGCGGCTATTCATGGCCGGGCAATGTGAGGGAACTCGGCAACATCCTGCAAAAGGCGCTGATATTTAACAGGGGCGCCCCCGTTCGGTCTGAAGATATTGCCCAGGCCATAAGGGGTATGGACCCGTGTGCTGGGGCAGACAGTGAAACCACAGAAAAGGCTGTCTCCAAATGGGTCCGCGAGGCCCTGACCTCTAAAGGAACGGCGAACCTGTTCGATTCATGCTTAGATCGGTTTACCGCTATTCTGATCAGAGAGGCCCTCAACCTCACAGGCGGCAACCGTTCCCGTGCGGCCAAACTATTAGGCATTTCAAGACCCACCCTTCATTCCAAGATAGAGAAATTCGGCCTCAGATTCGAAACATCCGTCACAGGGCTCCCGGCAAAAAAAGAGGTGCAATAAAAACGCTATCCCCAACCTTTACAATCTGTAAAAAATACCGACACCTATTCCCTCCCGTTAAACAGGTCCTAATCTTCCCAAAGAAATAATTTCTTTTGCTTTTATTGGGTTAAATCAATTTTCAAGGAATGTGATTTCTGGCACAATCATTGCTTTTGTCATTGGTCATCCTGCGAAAAGGCAGGTCTCGAGACATACGGCGCATGCCCTTATATCACCATCTGCATGAGCTTGGTTCGCTTCGCTCACAATTGGAATGTTAGCAGCCGTTCACGGCTTGAAATTTGGAATTGGAAATCAGGAACCGGGGAGATATCGGCGCAAAATTGAATGCGTTTATCAACAGCACAAAAGCATGAAGGCCAAATTTCTAATTTCTAATTTCAACGTTCCACCATTCCATGTATGCGGCAAAAAGACTAAGACTTAATAAACTACTTTAAGTTCAATAAGTTGTAGAATTTCCGAGACGTTATAATTAGAGTTTGACATTTCCGGGAGTGGATGAGACCCTCTCCTAATGTGGACCGGTCAAAGCACACAAAAGGAGAGGTGTAAAATGAGTGATAAAAAAAGCTTAAGCCATACAAAGCGGGAATACAAGTATCATATCACTTGGATACCAAAATATGGAAAAAAGGAAAAAAGGGGGTATCGGGTTGACTCAGTCCCGCAGGGCGGGACTCAGATTTGGGTCATATTCGGAGACTCGCAATGGTCATAGAGAGGTTGTTTCAAAAACTGAAACAGGCCTTGAGCGACCTGCTGCCCATCATAACGGTCATCGCTCTGTTTCAGCTTGCCGTCCTCAGGCAGCCCTTTCCGCAGTTCCTTGAGGTGCTTACCGGTGCCCTGTTCGTAATAATCGGCCTCATGCTGTTTGTTCAAGGCCTTGAAATGGGCCTATTCCCCATCGGAGAAGCCCTTGCGGCTGCCTTTGCACGAAAGGGGAGCCTGACCTGGCTGTTGATCTTCGGATTCGGTCTGGGATTTTCAACCACCGTGGCCGAACCCGCCCTGATTGCCGTCACACGGGAGGCGGCAGAAGTGGCGGCCCAGGGCAGGATTATCGCATCCGGTGAAAGCACCCGGGTATCCTATGCCCTGGGCCTGCGCCTTGTGGTGGCCGTTTCAGTGGGACTGGCCATTGCTGTGGGCATCCTGCGTATCCTGCGCGGCTGGCCGGTTCATTACCTGATTATCACCGGGTATATCATAACCGTCTTGATGACCCTCGTTGCCCCTGAAGAAATAGTGGGTATCGCCTATGATGCCGGAGGTGTTACCACTTCCACAATAACAGTGCCCCTGGTCACCGCCCTGGGGGTTGGCCTTGCCTCCTCAATCCGGGGCCGCAGCCCCATGGTGGACGGCTTCGGCATGATTGCCCTGGCCTCACTGTTTCCCATGATTTTCGTCTTGGGCTTTGGTATGATTGTTTTTGGCGTTAAAATCGCCTGGTAGGTGGAAATGCTGCTGGAAATTGCACAGACCTTCTTGGCCACCTGCAGGGATGTTTTCCCGGTCCTGGCACTCATAGTGGGGTTCCAGTACATCATACTGCGGCAACCCATCCCTCGTTTGCCTCAAATGGCCGTGGGCTTCGTCTGTGTTCTCATAGGCCTCACCCTGTTCTTAGTGGGCCTTGAGAAGGCCCTTTTTCCCCTGGGAAAGATCATGGCAAAGCAGCTCTCTGCCCCTGAGTTCGTCTTCGGAAAGGAGGTGGTCCCTGATAATCCGGGATGGCGGGCTTACACCTGGGTCTATGTCTTTGGAGCGCTGATCGGCTTTGCCACCACCATTGCAGAACCCGCGCTCATTGCCGTTGCCCATAAGGCCCATCAGGTTTCCGGAGGTACCATCAGCCAGTGGGGGTTGCGGCTGGTGGTGGCATTGGGGGTGGCCATGGGGATTGCCTTAGGCACATTCCGGATCATTACCGGGACTCCCCTCTTTCTGTATATCGCAGCCGGATACCTGGTGGTGGTGGTGCAGACCATCTTTGCACCAAAGGCCATCATACCCCTGGCCTACGACTCTGGAGGGGTAACCACATCTACAGTGACCGTCCCCCTAGTTGCGGCCCTGGGCCTGGGCCTTTCGGCAACAATACCGGGACGTAACCCCGCATTAGACGGGTTCGGCCTGATCGCCTTTGCCAGCCTGTTCCCCATAATAACCGTGATGGGTTACGCCCAGGTTACCAGGTGGTGGGGAGGTATATATGGAAAATTCACCCGGGAGAGATAGCATGAAATTCAAATTGATCATGGCGACCGTTAAAGCGGACGTGACCGACGGTATTGTTGATGCAGCCAAGGCGGCCGGCGCCACCGGCGCAACAATCATTCCTGCCCACGGGGTCGGCATTCATGAGGCCAAGACCTTTTTTGGTCTGACCCTCGAGGCACAGACAGACGTGGTCATGTTCCTGTTGGAGGAACACCTGGTGGATGAGGTCATGGAAGCGATCCAGAAGGCCGGCCGTTTCGAAAAACCGGGCACCGGTATAGCTTTTGTGCTGCCGGTGGACCGGGCAGCTGGCCTGGAAAGCCAGATGGAGAGCTTCAAAAAACGCTTAACCCCCAGGTCGAACAACCATGACACCAGATGATATTCCGTGTTTTCAGAGGGTTCAGGCGGTGGATCATCCTGTACCGGATATGCCTTGCTCACCTAACCCTGCTGAACTTCAACTCCACCCTGCCCGGCCTGAAAGCCCTACCCATCC
>DREN01000206.1 GCA_011051075.1 Deltaproteobacteria bacterium
TCACATAAAAATAGGCCTCCTCTGAGATATTCCGCGATTCGGCAAGGCGCCCCCTGAAACGGAGTTCTTCATCCCGGTCGATCAGGCTGTCAAAGACCAGGGATTCTATCTGGCTGCTTGTGGTGTTGGATGAGATAATGGGGTTAAGGGAGGTGGCGTCTCCGGTGGAGGCCGTGATATACTCGTTAAGGCGAAGGGGATTGCCCCTGGTCTGCTCCTCATAGGTGGGTACCCAGAGGTAGGACTGGAGCAGGAAGAGTATGACAATCACGGGTACGAGTATGAGGATGCGTTTAACTGTCATAGAAAATGAAATACCGAATTACAATCCCGCGCATCGCGAGATCAAATTACAAGAAAAATCTCAAATACCAAAACACCAACGGTAACCCGTCACTAACGCCTGGCACAAGGAGTTTGTCCGACAAAGGGATATATTTCCCAGGGAGCAGCCATGGTCAGCGGATAAAGCTCAGGCGATTTATCCATGCCGAATGGCCCATAAAATATGGAAGTGCGGGAGGGCAGTCAAGGGAAAAGGCTGGGTCCGTCCGGAGGGGTTTTCCCAGGAGGTAGAACCTGTCTGGAGGGGAGGGCCAAAAATCAGGCCCCGGCCCGTGATCCGGTTTGACTTCTCTTTCTATTTATGCTTGAGTCCGTGGGAAAAAAGGAGGTGCAAATGAATATGATAGATTTCAGCGGAAAGGTCGCTCTTGTGACCGGCGGCAGCCGGGGTCTGGGAAAGGCCATTGCTTTAGCCCTGAGCCAAGGGGGCGCCGAGGTGATCATCTGCGGCCGAAAAGAGGCGAATCTGGATCAGGCTGTGGAGGACTTTGGCAGGAAAGGTATGAATCTGGCCGCTCACGTGGCCAATGTGGGCAGGTCAGAAGACGTAAACGCCCTGTTCAAGGCCGTTGAAGACCGGTTTGACAGACTGGATATCCTGGTGAATAACGTGGGTATGAATATCTTTACACCTTCTGTCATAGCTACCGATGAGGGCCTGTGGGACAAGATCATAACCACAAATCTCAAGGGCACGTTTCTGGTCTCTTCAGCCGCGGTGAAGCTGATGAAAAAGGCCGGAGGTGGCAAGATAATCAACGTCAGCTCCATTGCCGCCAAAAAGGCCGCCATGGGCATGGGCATATACAGCGTGGCCAAGGCAGGGATTGAGATGCTCACAAGGGTCCTGGCCGTGGAGCTTGCACAGGATCGCATAAGCGTAAACGGAGTGGCCCCCTGCGTGGTCAGGACACAGTTCAGCCAGCCCTTCTGGAGTAATGAGTCTCTTCTAAAGGAGATAACAAAGACCATTCCCCTGGGCAGGATCGCGGAACCAGAGGATGTTGTGGGGACCGTGCTCTTTCTGGCATCCAGCCTCTCCGATTTTATCACCGGAGAGATAATAACCGTGGATGGGGGCTCAATGGCCTGATTATCAGGCTCACGAAAAGGGGCTTGAGATGCGGGGAGAAATGGTATAAGGGTTGAAGAGTGGGAAATGCTGGAATGCCGGGATTGAAGGGTTTGAGGTTTCGGCCAAGGATAACATAAGGAGACGAGTGAAGATGAGTGAAGAAAAAAAGGTCAGGGATATCATGGTTTCCCTTGAAAACTACGACAGGGTGGATATGGATTCTCGGCTTTCAGATGCCTTGGGGATCATGAAACGGAACTACGAGGCCTTGAATACGGGAGAGGGCGGTTTTCATAAAACCCTTATGGTAACCGACAGCAGCGGCGGTATCGTTGGGAAGCTGTCCATGTACGACCTCATAAGGGGCCTGGTGCCCGCATCTGCCAGGGCGCCTGAGATTTCAAAGGCCTACCATGCCATGCTCTCATCCCGGGCACTGGAAGTGACCGAGGAGGTTGCTGACCAACAGGAACACTTCCAGTGGCTGAGCACAGGTTTTTCAGAACTGGTAAGGCAGGAACTCCGCAAAACGGTAAAGGATGTCATGAAACCGGTTGTCCCGTCGGTTCTGAGGGAGGATGACAGTATCAATCAGGCCATCTACGTTATATTCAAGGAGGACGTGCGCCAGCAGTTCATTTACAGGAATGGTAAGCCTGTGGGCGTGGTAAACCTTATCACCATCTTTTCCGAACTCCTGAAAATCGCCTGATATGACAGGCCACGCGATAAAGCATTATCTCGACAATCTTTACCATCGTTATAACGGGCGCCAGTGGGTACACCCCGATCCCCTCGAGTATCTTTACGACTACCCTGATATCAATGACCGTGAAGTAACGGGGGTGGTGGCCTCGTCTTTGGCGTACGGCCGCGTGGGCCAGATCCTGAAAAGCGTGGCAACAGTTCTTCAAGAGTTAGGACCTTCTCCCGCTGCCTTTCTTGAATCATCATCAGAGAGGTCTCTCATCAGGGCCTTTCAGGGTTTCAAGCACAGGTTCAGCACGGGCCGGGAGATGGCCCTCCTGCTCATCGGCGTAAGGGATCTGGTCAGAGAGTACGGGTCCCTTGGGTCCTGTTTCAGGGAGATGTGCAATGAGGATGACGAGACTGTTCTGCCCTGGCTGAGCCTCTTTGTGGACAGGCTCACCCGTCCCTTTAAGGGACGCGGCAACTCACTCATCCCCCTGCCCGAAAAGGGGAGCGCCTGCAAGAGGCTGAACCTGTTCCTGCGCTGGATGATACGGGAAGACAGGGTGGACCCGGGGGGGTGGAGGGGGATCTCACCTTCAAAGCTGATCGTTCCTCTGGATACCCACATGCACAGGATCTCCCGGCTCTTAAATCTTACCAGGAGGAAAAACGCGGATATGCGCACGGCCCTCGAGATAACCCGCGCTTTGCGCAGGATATACCCTGAAGACCCCATACGCTACGATTTTGCCCTGACACGCCTCGGGATCAGAAAAGATGAGGATGTGGCGGGGTTTTTCGCGCGATGTCTGATATCTGATCCCTGATTTCACCGTGATTCAGGAAGGGAAGGGACCCTTCTGGAACAGTTATAGGCCTACAGATCCCTGAGAAGTTCCATAACCCGCCTTCCAGCCTTTTACCGAGGGATTCATAAAAAAAATGCTTGACTTCGCAAAGGGACAAGACTACCCTCAAAAAAATGAATGAAGTTTCATTCATTTTTTTGAGGCCGAGGGTTTCATGGGGAATCACTGCGGACTCAGGTGTTGAAAATCCCTGCGGGGAGAGGAGATTAGGTTACCGAGAACAGCAGCCACATACAAAAAAGGATACAGGGCAGGCATTGTGAGTGAACACTTTATTTCAGAGCTTTCACAATATCATCAAAACCGGAACGTAGAAACAGTGACAAGGAGGTGTCTATGGACAGGAAAATAAAGAAGGCCGGGGTAATCGGAGCCGGGGTAATGGGTGCCACCATTGCGGCCCAGTTAGCCAACGTGGGGATAGAGACCGTGCTCCTTGACATTGTTCCCCCTGAACTGACTGAAGACGACAGGAAAAAGGGCCTTGAGCCTGAAAGCAGGGAGTTCAGGGATAAGTTCGCCCTTAACGGGGTGAAGGGGGCGCTCAAATCAAAACCCGCCTCTTTCTACATCCCCGAGAACGCCAAGTTGATTACCACCGGAAATCTGGAGGACGATCTCCAGGCCCTGGAGGGGGTGGACTGGATTGTAGAAGTGGTGGTGGAAAGACTGGACATAAAGCAGAGTGTCTTTGAAAAGATCGAATCAATACTGACACCGGGAACCATAGTCACCTCCAACACCTCGGGAATCCCTGCCAAAGAGATGTGCCAGGGCCGTTCAGAGGGGTTCAGAAAACATTTTGCCATCACCCACTTTTTTAATCCGCCCAGATATATGAAGCTCCTGGAGATAGTCCCGGGGCCCGACACCCTTCCTGAAGTGGTGGATATCCTGGTCGAGGTCTGTGAAAAGAAGGTTGGAAAGGGGATCGTTTATGCCAAGGACACCCCCAACTTCGTGGCCAACCGGATAGGCACCTTCAGCATGTTCGCCGTGATCAGGGCAATGCTCGACCTGGGACTGACCATCGAAGCCGTGGACAAGCTCACGGGCCCCGTGGTGGGAAACCCCAAGAGCGCCTCCTTCAGGACCGCCGACCTGGTGGGTCTTGACACCCTCCTGCATGTGGCGGACAACGTGTACGAAGGCGCCCCTGCTGATGAAAAACGGGAGATATTCAAGGCCCCTGAATTTATTTCATCCATGCTGGAAAAAGGGCTGTTAGGCGAAAAGACAAAACAGGGGTTTTACAAAAAGAGCAAGGATGCCGAAGGAAAAAGGCTGATCCTTTCCCTGGACCATAAAACACTTGAGTATACGCCCCAGGAAAAGGTCAAATTCCCATCCCTTGAGGCGGCCAAGAATATCTCCGGCACAGGAGAAAAGATCAAATCCCTGTTCTATGCGAAGGACCAGGCCGGCCAGTTCACCTTCAGGACCCTGGCTGAAACCTTCATCTATTCGGCCAACCGGATTCCCGAGATTGCAGATGACATCGTGAATATTGACAACGCCCTGAAGTGGGGCTTCGCACGCAAGCTTGGCCCCTTTGAGGCCTGGGATGCCGTGGGCCTGGGCAAATCCGTAGCCAGAATGAAGGAGGCTGGTTATGAGATCCCCTCGTGGGTTGAGGAAATGCTCTCAGACGGGAAGGAGTCGTTCTACAAAAAAGAGGCGGGAGCGCTTTATTTTTACGATATCCCTTCCAAGGACTACAGACCGGTTCCTACCAAGCCCGGTATCATCCTCCTGTCCGCGCTCAAGGATCGGGAAAAGCAGGTGGCCGGAAACACGGGGGCCTCAATCATCGATCTGGGCGATGGCGTTGCCTGCCTTGAATTCCACGCCAAGATGAACGCCATCGGCGATGATATTATCGCCATGATCCATAAATCGGCCGAGATCGTGGAAAAGGACTTCGAGGGTCTGATAGTCGCAAACCACGGCACCAATTTTTCCGTTGGGGCCAACCTGCCCATGGTCCTGTTTGCGGCCCAGGAAGAGGAGTGGGA
>DREN01000205.1 GCA_011051075.1 Deltaproteobacteria bacterium
CAATCTCAGCGCTGAGGCCTTGAAAAAGGTCTGCGGAGAATTCCTGAGCCTTATCAGCGAAAAGACCGGCAACCCCTTTCCCCAAGACCCATACGTGCAGTTGGAGCTGGCCGTGGAATCGGTTTTCAAATCGTGGATGGGAAAACGGGCCATTGATTACAGAAAGGAGTTCAAGATCACCAGGGATATGGCAGACGGTACAGCGGTCAATATCTGCACCATGGTTTTCGGCAACATGGGGGATGACAGCGCAACAGGTGTGGCGTTCACGAGAGATCCCGCCACAGGGGCAAACCGCTTCTTTGGCGAATATATGATCAATGCCCAGGGTGAGGATGTGGTGGCCGGCATCCGCACACCAAAACCGATCCGTTACCTGAGAAAGGAAATGCCGGATGTCTATCCGGAACTGGAAAAACTGAGGCACACCCTGGAGAATCACTACCGGGAAGTCCAGGACCTGGAGTTCACCATAGAGAAGGGGAAATTATACTGCCTCCAGACGAGAAACGCAAAGATGAACGCGTCCGCATTCATCAAGACCTCTGTTGATATGGTGAACGAGGGCCTGATTTCCGAGGAGGAGGCTATACTTCGGATACAGCCGGACATGCTGGAGCAGCTCCTCCACCCACGTCTCGACCCTAAGGCAGAGGCGGAGGTCCTGGCACAGGGACTGCCCGCATCCCCGGGGGCCGCCTCTGGTAAGATCGTATTTGATGCTGACAGGGCCGACAGCAAGGCGAAGTTGGGCGAGAAGGTAATACTCGTCAGGGAAGAGACCAAACCCGAGGATATTCACGGCTTTTTTGCAGCCCAGGGCATACTCACAAGCAGGGGTGGCAAGACATCCCACGCGGCGGTGGTTGCCAGAAGCATGGGAAAGCCCTGTGTTTCCGGTTGTGAGGCCATTCAGATCAACGATATTGAGCGGGAGGCGGTTATCTCCGGGATAACCCTCAGGGAAGGCGACATGATAACGGTTGACGGTACCACCGGCAACATATACCTGGAGGAGGTACCCACCATAGAACCGGAATTCGTGGAGGACCTCCTGGTCCTGCTTGAGTGGGCCGACGAAATCAGTGAACTCCAGGTCATGGCAAATGCCGATACCCCCGAGTCTGTGGCAAAGGCCAAAAAATACGGGGCCATGGGCGTGGGCCTGTGCAGGACTGAAAGGATGTTCAACGATCCTGACAGGTTGCCCATCGTACAGGAGATGATCCTGGCAGAGACTACCAGGGAGAGAGAGGCCGTCCTGGACAGGCTTCTCCCCTTTCAGAAGGAGGATTTCAAGGAGATCTTCCGGGTCATGGACGGCCTTCCCGTCACCATCCGCCTCCTCGATCCCCCCATCCATGAGTTCCTCCCATCCGCTGAAGAGCTTTCAGACGAGATCAGCAAGCTCAGGGAACTCAAGCAGACCGTTGACACCATGGCGGATCTGCCTGATATCCTGAAGATTATTGACCCGAACCTGAACGAACGTTACGAATCCAACCTCACCCTGATTATAAAGCACCTGGAAGAACTCAAGGCCAAGCATCTGGCCGGTCCCATGATTGAGGCCAAGGAACTCATGCTGAAAAAGGTGAAATCCCTGGCCGAGATCAATCCCATGTTGGGTCACCGGGGGGTGAGGTTAGGCATCAGCTACCCGGAGATCTACGCCATGCAGATAAGGGCCGTGCTTGAGGCCGCTGCTGAACATATCAAGGAAGGGGGCGTGGTCTCTCCCGAGATAATGATCCCCCAGGTGTGCACCCTCGAAGAGCTCAAATGGGTCCATAGGTACGTGACCAGGATAAACAGGCAGGTGGAAAAAAAGTACGATACCAAGGTGCCCTACAAGTTCGGGACCATGGTGGAAGTGGTGAGGGCCTGCATGAGGGCGGGCAGGATTGCGGAATTAGCCGAATTCATATCCTTCGGCACCAATGACCTTACCCAGGCGACCTTTTCATTTTCCAGAGAGGACGCAGAAAACAAATTTCTCCCCCTTTACCAGGAACGGGGAATACTGCAGCACAACCCATTTGATGTGCTGGATATCAAAGGAGTGGGCAGGCTCATGAGGATCACCATGGAATGGGCACGAAAGACAAAGCCCGATCTGAAGGTGGGGATCTGCGGCGAGCAGGGGGGCCAGCCCGACTCCATAAGGTTCTGCCACCATATCAAGATGAGCTACGTGTCCTGTTCTCCACCCAGGGTACCCATTGCCAGACTGGCTGCGGCCCATGCCAAACTCAGGGAAAAGGAGTACGTTCTGGATTGATGATCAACAAGAACATGAGAGAAAAACCACCCGAGACCCTGGGCCTGGCGCGCGGGTTGGTCTTCATGGACACCCCCGGCTACGACGCTGCCTCTGTCACGGGTATGGTGGCGGGAGGGGCCAACGTCGTATGTTTTACCACCGGTCGCGGTTCGGTCTCAGGCTACAAGCCGGCGCCCACCATCAAGCTGGCCTCAAATACGGAGATGTATGAATCCAATAGAGACGACATGGATATCAACTGTGGCCGTATCATTGATGGCAGGGCCGCCCTCAAGGAAATGGGGGAAGAAATATTCCGGCTCATCCTTGAAACAGCATCTGGCGGGAAAACCAGGAGTGAGCTTCTCGGTTTCGGGGATAACGAGTTTGTGCCGTGGCAGATGGGACCTGTAATGTAAAACCCGGACCGCTTACCCGGTTCACGCCATCCACACCGACTCCAGGTAGCAGTTTGAGAAATCGACCATGAGGAGGGGTTGATTCGCCCTGATGTCCCACGATACAAAGCAGGTGAGCAGGTCGTCCCGTGAATCACACCCGCCAACCTTGTCCAACACGACCCGGTGTGCCTCGCGTACCGTTCCCCGGATGATCCTGCTGAGCTTCAGTTCACCGTCCATTCCCTTTAACCTGGGCGAGCTGTGGATCTGCTCTGCCGCCTCCTCCCAGTGAATTCCGGCTATCTTCCGGCGCAGGACATAGGCGTTTCCCCTGTCCCTGATGGTCAAGAGCGGCGGGTTGACCTTCAGGGTGGCATTCTTGACCTTCAGCCCCCCCATTTCTTGCTCCACCTGTTTCAGGAGGACACTCTTTTTTTCCAGATCCTTCAACTGCCTTACCTGAATCCGCTCAAAGATAAACTCCTCCTCCCCGATCCTTATCTCCTTGAGACGTGTGGGATCAAAGCCCAGGTCCATGAGATCGCCTATGGTAAGGGAATAACCGGAATCGAGTCCCCTTTCCCCGAGCCAGCCCAGGAGGTTAGGCCTCTTGTAGTTGGGAAGGGCCTCTATAAAGCGGGCAGGCTGTCTCTTCAGCGCGGCAGGCAGCCTGGCCCAGAGGGTCTTGTCCCCGCTCACCATCTCGGGCCCGTTTTCCGGATCAAATGGGACGTAAGACTGAGCGTGAAGACCTGTAATTTCAGGCGCCAGTACGACCTGTTCCAGAGATTCACCTCCCGTGTAGCCAAGGAGTGTTTCGATTCTTCTTCTAAAGGCAATGAACTTTGTCACGAATCGGGTAAACATGAACCGCATGAGCGGAGATGACTCTCCCACGCTGATCTCCTCGTCAAAATAGCTGAGCAGTGCCGAGTTGAGCTCCTTGAGCTCGTGTATGGTGCGCTGGACCATGCTCTCGTTGTGCCTCATCTCTATGGCAGCCCTTTTTCTTATCAGGTGGTGCATGAGCTTAAGGACGGGTGCCTTCAGATCCCTTTCCCTCAACTTGGGGGGGATGTATATCATGTACTGATGGCCTTCAAATACCGGGTTCCCTGTGACCGTCTCAATCTGCTCCCACGACTGCTTCAGGTAGATGTCGTAGGTCAGGTCTTCTTCAGGGATAATATTGTCCAGGATACCCACAGCAGATCTTCTGATGAGAAACTCTCTGAAGTGCTTCAGTATCTCTGTGCCGAGCCCCTTCCTCCTGAAGGGAGCGGCCACCTCCACGTACACCAGATAGTAACAGGGGATCGGTTTTTTCATATAGAGCATATTCAAGCGGCCAAGGTTCTCACCGGTCTCAGCGTTAATCTCGATGACGCGGAAACCGTTTCGGGAGTCCTCGGGCTTGACGCTGTTGATCCTGCTCCCCGCTACCGTGGCGTTAACAAGTTCCCACAGGTCGTTAAAGAGGTCCGCCATCATGGGATAATCAGAAGATCCCTGACGCATTCCTTCGTCTATGAGGCCGATGAGGCCGAGTCTCTCATGGAGGCTGAGGCCTTTGTGTGATTGGGCATCTATAAGCGGTCGGTTCTGACAGACTTCATGCGGCATAATATATCCCCTTAAGGCACGGGCAGTTTCCCGTGCAGGATCTAACTGCAAAAAAAAGAGGCGGAGTGTGTGCTCCGCCTCTTTTTTGCTCCTGATATTTTTGCGAAAACACACACTAAGGCATACCGGCCCTCCGGCTAAAAAAATAATAAAAACCGCTGAAAGTGTGTGTAACGCTCATTTTTTAGCTCCGTTCTGTTCTCTATAGCCCATGGATAACCCCTTGTCAAGGATAAAATCGCACCTGTGAAGGATCTGAACCTCCACCATCTCCCCGGCCTCAACCCTCTCCACACCCTCGGGAACCCTGATAAGGGCCTGGGCCCGGGCCTGGGACCGCATACGGCTCTTCAGCCGCAGGGAGTCTCCCCACCACTCGCCATCCCGTCTCTCCAGGGTAGCCTGATAGACCCGGGTCCAGGCGGGATCACCCCTGAGCCCCGATGCAAGGCGTACCCTTTTTGTGCCAAAGGGAGGAAGACGCATCCCCGCCATCTGGAGGATCCCTGGCAGGGCCAACTGGAGAAAGGCCATCTCGTTTGAGGATGGACCGCCGGGGAGGCAGAAAACCGGCTTTTCATGAAGCATGCCCACGGCCACCGCCTTTCCAGGGCGTAGACGCACCCCGTGGAAGGGAAGGTCCCAGCCCGTTTCCTCAAGGACCCTGACGGTCAGGTCTCGTTCACCCTTCCATGTGCCCCCGCTTGTTA
>DREN01000083.1 GCA_011051075.1 Deltaproteobacteria bacterium
CTATTCTGCGCAATATGCGGGGATCGAGGCGGTCGGTACCCAGTACGGAGCTGAATATCTTCATGGCAGGCTCCTGGGGGAGAGAGGCAAGGCCGATGAAATGGTGAGGAACCGCCGGGCACCACTCCCTGGGAACTGTTCTCCCAAGGCAGATGATCAGCAGAGGCCCTTTTATCTTTGCCTGAACCAGGTAGGAGAGGAATCCCCTTGTGGTCTCGTCGGCCCACTGCATATCGTCAAAGGCCAGGACCAGGGGCCTTACGGCGAGGATTGCGCTTATGAGGTCGGCTACTGCCTGGAACAGGGTACGTCTTTCCCCTTCAGACGAGGTATGGGACTGGTCCCCCCCTTCTATGAGCCGGCTGAAAAGCCGGAACACCTTTTGGACCTTGGGTACAAGGGATCTGTCTTTGAGGCGTGTTCGGATCTTTTCCTGGACCGTGCCGAAGCTGTCCTTTTCGGAAAGGTGGAAATAGAATCTGAGGGTCTGGGCAAGAGGATAAAGGGCCGTTGCCTCTCCGTAGGGCCGGCAATGCCCCTTAAGGAAAAGCAGATTCTCGTCTGCTATGGAGTTCCGGAAGGCTGAAAGGAGGCGGGATTTTCCCACACCTGCCTCACCTTCCACCGACAGGAGCCTGGGCCGACCCCTGAGTGCTTCCTCAAAGGCCGTTTTCATGGTAGAGAGTTCATCCTTTCGGTCTACAAAGGGCGCGAGTCTGTAGCCAGCCCTTTTTGACAGGTGAACACTTCTTATCTCTCCCATCAGAGTGTAGGCCAGGACCGGGTCCTTTTTTCCCTTTACGGCAAACTCTCCGGCCCTGCGGAACCTGAAGAAGAGCTCTGCGGCCTTTTTTACCCTTTCAGATACGAGGATACCCCCGGGTTGGGCGAGGGTCTGCAGACGGGCGGCCAGATTGGTCGTATCTCCTGAAGCGGTGTAGTCGAGCCTGAGGTCTATTCCAATGGCACCCACCAACACTTTTCCCGTACTAATCCCTATTCGCAGTTGGAAACGAACCCCGTAATTTTTCTGTACCAGGGCGGTATATCCCTCCATCCTGTCCTGTACTCTGAGGGCCGCGTAGCACGCCCGTTCCACGTGGTCCTCTAAGGCCACGGGTGCCCCGAAAAGGGCCATAACCCCGTCTCCCGTATACTGGTTTATACTCCCCCCGGCCCCATGTATCTCGCGCCCCAAGATGTCAAAACATCCGTCCATGATCTCATGGACATCTTCCGGATCAAGACCCTCGCTCATTCTGGTAAACCCGGCCACGTCGGCAAACAGGACTGAGACCATCTTTCTCTCACCCTCAACACTACCCGGAACCCTGAGGATCTCCTGCTTCAGAAAAAGAGGTGTATAGTCCCTGGAAGGAGGTTTAAGGTGGGCAGGAAGAGACGACAGCGGAAGTGTGGCCCCGCAGAAACCGCAGAACTCGGTCCCAAGGGGGTTGTCCTGGCCGCACTGATGGCATCTGACGGGCAGGGGGCTGCCGCAGTGCCCGCAGAAATTCATCTGTTCTGGATTTTCCAACTGGCAGACTGGGCATTTCATATTATCTATTTTGACATATTTGGAGAGATCTGCACACAAAAAACGTGCCTCCTAAAGGTATAAGGACCCTGAACCATATCCCTGATACCGTCTGGATGCCGGGAATCTGCCTTTTTCTATGGGCGGATGAGCTTACCTGTGCTATACTGCCTTGTACCCCTGAATAGATGTAACCACACCAGCAAGGTTAATCTTTCCTGAACAGGAGGTGTACACGACTGGAAACGCCGATCTCATAAAGCTCTTTGAATACGCATTGAACCAGGAGGAAACCTGGAAGAGTTTCTTTCAGCGGTCCCTTGAACGTATGGGCGTTGGCGCCGCGGTGAGCGCGTTCAAACGGCTCATCGAAGAGGCGGAGAAACACATTGAATTCATCACTCGGATTCTCCAGGACCTGAAAGAGGGCTCGGAAATTCAGCCTTCCACCATGGAACGGGTGGAACTGGAACCTGTGGACTACTTTGATGATCGGGCAAGGTCCGAATTCCTTCACCAGTGCATAGAAGGCTCCATGGTCCCGGATGTCACCGTATTCAAGACCGCATGGCTCATTGAAAAGGACCTGAGCGAGTTTTATGAAAAAATGGCGGCAAAGACAGAAGGTGCGGCTCTGAACGCCTTCCAGATGCTGGCCAGGTGGGAAAAGGGGCACGAGAGGTTTTTCAGGGAGTACAGGGACAAGCTCTCCGAGGTGTACGCGAACATGCCCTGGGGAGGGTAAGAGACCAGACGGTAGCCGTATATTCACGGCTTGAAACTTGAAATTGGAAATTAGAAACTGGGGAAATCGGCCCAGCATTAAATGCGTTCATCAAAAGCACAAAAGCATGAAGGCCAAATTTCCAATCCCGCCCTGCGGGACTATTTTCTAATTTCGACGTTCCGCGAACGGTTACACGAGGCTGAGAGTGGACCAGAACATTATGGTAAAGTGCCCCAGGTGCGGGGCGAAAAATCGGGTTCCCAGGGAGAGGATAAATCAGAGGCCCATATGCGGCAGGTGCAAGACCCCTCTGAAGAAGGCGGATTTTCCCGCCGTTCCTGTTGATATAACCGATCAGACCTTCAACCGGGAGGTACTCTCCTTTTCCGGTCCGGTCCTTGTGGACTGCTGGGCCCCATGGTGCGGACCCTGCAGAATGGTCGGACCGATACTGGTACAGTTGGCCTCAGAATACGCGGGCCGCCTCAAGATTGCCAAATTGAACGTGGACGAAAACCCGGCGACCGCGTCCAGATACGGCATTCAGAGCATCCCCACCATGCTCCTGTTCAAGAACGGAAACCATGTGAACACCCTGGTGGGGGCCCTGCCCAGGGATGAAATAGAGAGACAGCTAAGGATAATTCTTACTTGACCGGTTTGAACTTCCCCTTTACGGCCCCGCAGATGGGGCAGTTATCGGGCGGATTATCCTCGGCCACATAACCGCACACCTGGCATACGTAATAATCGGTCTCACGATCGGCCAGCATATCGTTCATGGCCTTTTTGTAAAGCTCCGCATGACCTGCCTCAACGTCCTTGGAATGGGAAAAGGCCTTCAAGGCACTCTCCTTTCCCTCATCAGAGGCGTCCCTTATGAGCTTGGGGTACTCCTCCACATTGGCGTTGATCTCGTTCTGGAAGGCGGTTTCCAGGTTCTCCTCTGTGGATCCGATCTTGCCACGCATCAGCAACAGGTACCTGCGGGCGTGGACAGCCTCTGCCTCGGAAACGGCCCGAAACAGGCGGGCTATATAGGTGTAGCCCTCGCTATCGGCCTTTCTTGCAAAGGCCTTCTTCATTGATCCGGCGCCGGTCAGAAGCGCTACCGGGACATATATTCCTTTCCGGGGGAGCCCCCTGTGTCTGGGTTTTTTAGGATATTACAGAATTTTTAAGGGGTTACAGAAATCCCTGGTATCAGGCCGCGTCTTTTTCTGGATCGTACCTGCCCACCACGATGGAGGCGTTCTGGCCTCCGAACCCGAAGCTGTTACTCATGGCCTTTCCTATATCTCTCTGGATCGGTTTCCCGGGTACATAGAAAAGGTCGCACCCCTCCCCTGGGTTTTCCAGGTTGATGGTGGGATGGATCATTCCCCTCTCAACCATGAGGGCCGTTGCAATCATCTCCACCCCCCCTGCCGCTCCTATGAGATGGCCCGTCATGGATTTGGTGGAGTTTATGGCCACCTTCTCAGCGGCCTCCCCCAGGGCCTTCCTGATGGCAAGGGTCTCAGCAGGGTCGTTCAGAGGGGTCGAGGTCCCGTGGGCGTTTATGTAATCGATCTCTTCAGGGTAGGTATCGGCGGTTCTCAGGGCGATTTTCATGGCCCGGGCCTGCGCCTCCCCCTCGGGGTCCGGCGCGGCAATGTGGTAGGCGTCGGATGTGGCACCGCAGCCTAAGAGTTCGCAGTATATATGCGCCCCCCGGTCCCTGGCGTGATCCAGATCTTCCAGGATGACTATCCCCGAACCCTCTCCCATGACAAAACCGTCCCTGTCCCTGTCAAATGGTCTCGAGGCCCTCTCCGGCGCATCGTTCTGCCTGCTCATGGCGTTCATGGCAATAAAGCCGCCAAATATGAAAGGAGTGATGCAGGCATCCGCCCCCCCCGTCACCATAACTTCCTCCTCACCAAAGAGGATCTGCTTATAGGCCTCAATCATGGCATGATTTGAAGAGGCGCAGGCAGTCGAGACGGTGCAGGCAATCCCCTTTAACCCGAATTCCAGGGTAACGTTCACGGGGACTGCGCATATCTGCACATGCGGGAGACCAAATGGTGAAAGCCGTTTAGGGCCTCTGTATCTGAGAAACTGCCTGTGCCATTTTTCACACAGATCCATGTTCTGGGCCCCCACGCCAAGGATTACCCCGATTCGCTCCGGGTCCGTATCCTTCACGACGTAGGTTCCCTGCCCCCGCTCCCCCTCGATGTAATCTAACTCCAGACCCGCATCCTCCAGGGCCAGTTTTGTTGCGGCCATGGCAAAGGTGGAAGTCCTGCCAAGGTATCTGAAATCCTTCCTTTTATGCAGGAAGTCGGTCAGCGAGAAATCATCGATGGTGCAGCCGATCCTGGAGTTGAAGAGATCCATGTGGCAATCTTCAAATTCTATTGTTCTTGCACCGGATTTCCCTGCCATCAAGGCATCCCAGAACGCCCCCTTTCCGATCCCTATGGGTGTAATGGGGCCCAGGCCTGTAATGACGACTCTTTTTTTCATCCGTATATCTCCTCCCATAGACCGCATCTTCTCCGTGCTGGGTGTGAGTATAGAGAATCATGGACCGAAGGTCAAAATTTTTCGACCTGTGCGATTAGACCTCAGCAATTGTGGATACGGGATCTATCCCGCCCGTGGCGGGAGTCCGTCCGTGGGGGCCTCTTTTCCAAAGGACGCAAAACCCTATCTCGTTGCATAGGGA
>DREN01000369.1 GCA_011051075.1 Deltaproteobacteria bacterium
ATTACAGACATATCGAGGGCGTGATTTCGCAGATCTTATTTCGAAAGCTGTGACAAAAATTCAAAGGCCCCTTTTTTGAATTGATTTGGGTGCGGCTCTTTTGCAGCATAGCCCAACCTCTTGATATCAGAAGACTTTCTGTTTTAGCGCTACCATGCTGTTGCCGAAAAAACCACGATAAATACCCGATTTCTCGATCAGCAGTGAAATAGGTCCCTGATATGTTCGAATTTCCGGCGGTCTTAAAATTATAAGTTGTTAATATTTCGATAAAAGATGTCGTCGTAAAAGAGCCGCACCCAAATGAGATAGGGCTTTGCGGCCTTTGGAAAAGAGGCCCCCACGGGCGGGATAGATCCCGTATCCACAGTTGCTGAAGTCTAACCGCACAGGTCGAAACCTTTCATAAAGCGCTGGAAACAGGAACATACTCTTAAATATCAGGTTAGTAAAGGAGAAATTTTCCCTGAAACGGGATGTCCCACAATCCCTCCCTTCTTCGGTTTACATTTACTTTCCCGTTGTGCTATCCTTTTTTTTCAGATGAATATCCTCCCAGGGAGAGACGGAAATGGTGAGCAGCTCTGATTACCGCCTGGCCAGGGAAAAGATGGTCAGGGATCAACTGATTCCCCGCGGAATCAGGGATCCGAGGGTCCTGGAGGCCATGGGGAAGGTCCCCAGAGACCGCTTTGTGGAGGAGGCCCTTGTGGGAGAGGCCTACAACGATCATCCGCTCCCCATCGGCCATCACCAGACCATTTCCCAGCCCTATATCGTTGCCCTCATGACCGAGGCCCTGGAGCTCAAAGGGGATGAAAAGGTCCTTGAAATCGGGACGGGCAGCGGGTATCAGACCGCTATCCTGGCCGAACTGGCCTACAGGGTCTATACCGTTGAAAGGATAAGGGCGCTGATGGTTGAGGCGAGGAAAACCCTTGGACAGCTTAACTACCACAACGTACTGTTCAAGGCCTTTGACGGTACCCTGGGGTGGGAGGAGTACGCACCCTATGAGGCCATCATAGTAACCGCGGGCGCCCCCGGCCTGCCCCAGCCCCTCCTTGACCAGCTTGCCGAGGGGGGGCGTCTGGTTATCCCTACGGGGAACAGGTCCAGCCAGGAGCTCATAAAGGTCACAAGAAAACGGGGCAGGTATATGGAGAAAAACTTAGGGGGCTGCCGTTTTGTGAATCTCATCGGGATTCACGGCTGGAAAGAATGAAACCTGAGATTTTTAAGGAGATCCCTTTAACATGAATATTCGAGAGGCTATCATGGCCTTTTCTCAGAGCGAAAAGATAAAGTCGGGCATTATCTGGGTATCCCAGGCCCTTGAACTGCTGGCGGGTCTCCCGCAACCTGAGAGACAGGGGGCGGAAAAGATCATCAGGATGAAGATCGACTCAATGGTGCAGGAGATCCGATTGGCCCGTAAACTCACCGGGGAACAGGACTGGAACGAGATAGAATCGGTCATTGACCAGGCCCTGGTGATGATAAACTCCGGTGTGGCGCCCGAGTCGGTGACCCATCTCACGCGGGCCTTGAGCAGGGTAACGAGTATCGGACACCGTTCCATGTCCAGCCTCAAAGAGGAGGGGCTCCTTTAGGGTGCTCCCGGATCGGTCTGATCTTAGGGGTTAAAGACTGCCCCATGGAGGGCCTGTGGGCTCCTGGCCGGGAGGCTGCCGCAGTCCATGTTACCGTAAATCAGAAACAAGACAAGGAGAAGTGTGAGATGCAGATACTGGTTCTTTATTTTTCAAAGGGCGGAAATACCAGGAAACTCGCCGAGGCAATTGTCAGGGGTGTTGAAGAGGTGGAGGGGGTCAGCGCCCTCCTGAGAAAGACCGATGAGGTTTCCAAAGAGGATTTTGTGGCCTCAGAGGGCCTTATTGCCGGCTCTCCGGTCTATTTCGGGCTCATGACCGCGGAGCTTAAAAAGGTCTTTGACGATTTCGTGGGTGTCAGGAAAAGGATGGAGGGAAAGATCGGGGCCGCCTTTGCCACCTCAGGGGATCCCTCAGGTGGGAAAGAAACCACCATGATGTCCATTATCCAGGCCCTCCTGATCTACGGCATGGTAGTGGTGGGTGACCCAATGACCGCCACCGGGCATTACGGCGTTGCCTGCGTGGGCGAACCCGATGAAAGGGCTGTGGAAAACGGCATGAAGCTCGGTCAAAGGGTGGCCAGCCTGGCGCAGAGGCTCCGGGGCTGAAGGGGGGATCTCGCTGATAATGAACCAGGATGTGCTGAAAGACCTTCTGCAAGGTGTGAGCAGGGGCGAGATCACCGTTGAAGAGTCCCTTGAGAGGCTCAAGAACCTTCCTTTTGAGGATCTGGGCTTTGCCTGCATCGACCATCATCGGACCCTCAGAAAGGGGCTTTCAGAGGTGATCTTCGGTGAGGGAAAAGATGTCTCCGCCATTGAAGGCATAATGGATAAGATGCTCGCACAGGAAGAAAACGTGCTGGTGACCCGTCTTTCCCGGAAAAAGGCCGTGGAGATCCAGGCGCATTTTCCCGACAGCACCTTTCATGAAAGGGCCCGAATGCTGACCGTGATCAGGCGACCCATAGAGGTTAGGGGAAGGGGCGCGATCGTGGTCATGACCGCGGGAACCTCCGATATCCCGGTGGGTGAGGAGGCCGCTGTTGTGGCAAGGTTTATGGGAAACAGGGTGGAGACCATCTACGACGTGGGCGTGGCCGGTCTTCACAGGCTCCTCGGGCACTGGGAGAAGATCACAGGGGCGGCCGTTATCGTGGTGGCGGCAGGTATGGAGGGGGCCCTTCCCAGTGTGGTGGGGGGTCTGGTTGACAAGCCTGTCATAGCCGTGCCCACGAGCGTAGGCTACGGTGCCGGTTTTGGGGGAATTGCCGCTCTCTTGGGCATGCTCAACTCCTGTGCTGCCGGCGTTACTGTGGTAAACATTGACAACGGTTTTGGCGCGGGGTATGCGGCAGCCGTGATAAACAGGGCCTGACCGGACTCATAGGGCGTGACAAGAGGCTGACCGGTATAGACTTCCTGATAAAGATTTTGGACTGCGTTATCGGTCGGAATCGTCGACGACGTACTATGGGTACGACTTACTCCGATTCCTCCCTTTGGCCTTGCCAAAATCATTATCTGAAACTCTATATCATGGCTGACGGTATTTTTCCCGGATCCGGGAGACCATCTCCTTAAGTATGGGAATCTGCGCCCTCTTGGTCTCGTCCCAGCAGGGGAGCAGGGTATTGTTGTGAAACAGGGGCTCTGATGTCAGGTCGTACCTGGAGCTTTTCACGGCATTTTCCCACATTGGGGAGTGGGGGATTGGGGAGTACTCCGCCAGGTGAGGAACTACCCCGCTGGCTCCCACAAAATCGATGGTCTCTCTCACCGAATCCACGGTTTGCCACGGCAGCCCCACGAGGATATACGCTCCAATCTCCCTTCTGTCAAAACCGGCCTTGAACAGGTTGCGCACGGCCCGCTCAAAATCGCCCACGGCAATCTTGCCGTCCAGATCCCTGTGAAGCGAGATATCCGAGGTCTCAAGACCCAGACGGATGGTCCTGAAACCGGACCTGCGCATGAGCCCCGCCATATCCAGGGTGATCTCCTTTACGTGCAGGGCGTTGGGCGTGTGAAACCTCAGATTCAGATCCCTTCGCGCAAGCCGTTCCAGAAAGACCGCCGCATGGGTTTCAGAGTCCACCAAAAGGGCGTCGTCGTAAAAGGCGAAGTCCCGAACCCCGAAATCCCTGTGCCAGTAAAGGATCTCTTCAACAACATCTCCCGGTGCCCTTTTCAGCATGACCGGCTGCAGGAAGTGACTTGCGCAGTATTGGCACCTGTAAGGACACCCCAGTGAGGTCATGAGACAGACGTATTGGACGCGGGTCAGAAGATCAAAGGCCGGGTATGGGGGAACGGTTCCAGACGGGGGTTCCCTTGAAGCATCTATGCCGCACTCGGCCAGGGCCTTAAGGACCGGCCCCATGCCGGGCTCGGAAACGACCCTGTCCGCCCCCGAGGTCCGGGTGGCATGGTCCCGGCAGAGCCTCGCATAGATGCCTCCCATGATCACGGGAACCCCCGGATGAACCTTCCTGGCCAGACTGACGGCCTCCGTGACGCCAGGGTACCAGTAGGTCATGAGCGAGGTTATGAGGACGGCCCGCGGATCCCGGACCTTTCTCAGTTCCTGTTCAATCAACTCAGGCAGAAGACCGTACCGGCTGTAAGGCCTATGGGTATCTTTTAGGGGGGAGGGCCTGGGAACCGGCTCCCTCCAGAACTTGCCGGTTCCGTAAAGGCGTCTCTTGGGAGGTTTCACGGCACCCTTCCCCATCATTCCTCCATGGTGTACGTCAAGGCAGTCGATGAGGTGTACGTTGAACCCCCACCTCCTCAGTGATCCTGCGACGGAGAGCAGCCCCAGGGGCTTTGACCAGAGGTCGTAGGCGGCGAAATCATATATGCAGGGATTGATGAGGATGAGCGTCCGGTTCATGATATGAAGCGATCTCATATGAGCCACTCATCAGTCAAGTAATTTCGACCTGTGCGGTTACCCTTAGTCCGTGGGGGCCTCTTTTCCAAAGGACGCAACAAAATGTTCCATCACGACATGGAACGTCCCCTTAGTTGGGTTACAGCTTCGGAGCAGGCAGGAACCTGTACATGCTCCAACCGAGACTCTCTCCTGGGGCTTTCCCGTAGCTTATTTCAAGCGCATGCTGCCGTCCCTGTGCAATGAGATAGGGTTTTGCGGCCTTTGGAAAAGAGGTCCCCACGGACGGGATAGATCCCGTATCCACAATGGCTGAAGTCTAACCGCACAGGGCGACTAATTTTACCATAATATAAGCCCTCTCCCCCAGAAGCAGGTCTCTTTGCTCCCGTTCCCCGCATAATTTCCTACAGGGAAGGCTCACTTATTGCTTACTGGAATTCCGATATAAGGA
>DREN01000217.1 GCA_011051075.1 Deltaproteobacteria bacterium
ATGAAGGGTATTCGGTCTTTACCAACAACCCCGTCCGGGCCCCCCAGCGGGGACATGGCGCCCCTCAGTTGCGTTTTGCCGTGGAATCGCAACTGGATATAATCGCGGAGGAGTTAGGGATCGACCCGATTGCAATACGCATGAAAAACGCCAGACGCTCCGGTGAGGAGCTCCCCAACGGGGATAACGTCCATAACTGCGGTCTCAGGGACTGCATCCGGCTGATCGACGAACACACGGGTCTCCGGGAAAGGTACGGGCAGACCCGTTCCTCCGGTTCAAAAGAGCGTCTGCGCCGTGGTATCGGTATCGGCGTCAGCTCCTACTTCGGGGGGTCCCTCATCTATCCCAATAGTTCCTCCGTGGTGGTCAAGATGAACGACGACGGGTCAGTGGCCCTGCTCACCGGGGCAATGGATATCGGTCAGGGTGCTGAAACCATCCTGTGCCAGATTGTGGCCGAGGAGCTGAAGGTACCCGTGGATGAAATTCAGGTGACCGCGGCCGATACAGAGACCACACCCGTGGACATCGGGTCCTGGATTAGCGGCAGCGCCTATGTGTCGGGCAACGCGACCCGGATGGCGGCCGGTGAGGTACGGAAAAAACTGATCGATCTCGCCTCAGAGGCCCTTGAGGCCAACGCCGAGGATCTGGTCCTGAAGGATAAACGGATCTATGTTGCAGGATCACCCAACAGGGGGATAACCTATGAGCAACTGGTCTCCGCGAGCATCCAGCAACGGAGAGGGGATCCCATCATCGGTGAGGGGCACTGGCGTACCATGCGGGACGAGCCCTTTCATCCCAGCCTGGCCTCCACAAAGGGGAGGTGGAGCGAAAACTACGCCTTTGACGCGCAGGTTGCCGAAGTGGAGGTGGATACGGAGACCGGCCAGGTTAGTCTCCTGCGCGCGGTAACGGCCCACGACTGCGGCTTTCCCATCAACCCGCTCCTTGTGGAGGGGCAGATCGACGGTCAGGTTTCCATGGCCCTGGGTCATGCCTTCTTAGAGGAGATCATGATGGAAGAGGGGAGGACCCTCAATCCCAACTGGCTGGATTACCGCATGCCCACCATCCACGACATGGCCCGGTCCGAGCATATCGATGTGATTACGGAGAAGTATGAAGTGGGTCGGCCCTACAGGACAAAGGAGGTGGGAGAGGGGTACGTGTCAGCCATTTTAGGGGCCATTGCCAACGCCATTTATGACGCGGTGGGGGTGAGGCTGTTCTCTACACCCTTCAGCGCTGAAAAGATCCTCAGGGGTCTTGGCAGGATTAAGTAAGGAGTGAGGTCTATGGAAGTGCTGAGCTACTGGCAGAAGGAGACCGAAACCCTCCCTTTGGGGGATTTGAGGGCCCTTCAACTCAAACGGTTCCAGGAGCGGATGGTCCATGTGTACGAACACAGCCCCATGTACAGGAGGAAGTACGATGAGGCGGGGATCACCCCGGGGGATATCCGCACCCTGGAGGATATCAGAAAGGTTCCTTTCACTGTGAAGGAGGAACTGCGGGAAAGCCAGGCCCGGTTTCCACCCTGGGGCGATTTCATGTGTGTTCCCCCGGAAGAGGGTGTGAGGGTGTTTCAGACCACGGGCACTACCGGTATCCCCGTAAAGGTCCTGCTCAACAAGAAGGACTGGACGGTCCACTTCTACGATCAGTTCATGCATTTCATGCACGGCTACGGTATCAAGACCACTGATATCCTGTTTGTGCCTTTTGGCTACGGCCTGTACATCGCCTGGTGGGGCTTTCAGGCGGCACTGGAGCAGGCCGGGGTCATGATCGTGCCCGGTGGCGCACAGTCATCCCGGGACAGGGTGAAAAATATGCTGGACTGGGATGCCACGGTGGTCTGCGGGACTCCTACCTACCTCCTCTACCTGGGGGAAACGGCCAGGAAGATGGGGGTGTCACTCCCTGAGTCAAAGATTAGAATTGTGGTCGCAGCGGGAGAACCTGGGGCGAACGTGCCCGCCACCAAGGCGGCCATTGAGGAACTCTACGGGGCCAGGTGCTACGACGATATCGGTTCTTCAGAGATCTCCAACTTCGGGTTTGAGTGCGTGGCCCAGCAGGGGACCCATGTGATTGAGAGCATGTTCTACGCCGAGTGTCTTGACCCTGACACCCTTGAGCCGGTGGGACCTGGAGAGGTGGGTGAACTGGTGCTCTCCAACCTCTGTACGGAAAGCATGCCCCTCCTGCGGTACCGCATGAAGGATCTGGTGCGCTTCAACAGGGACAGGTGTGATTGCGGAAGGACCTTCCTGCGCCTCGAAGGGGGGATCCTGGGCCGCTCGGACGACATGTTCCAGTTTGCCGGAGTGAATATCTTTCCGTCCGGTATTGAAAACCTGATACGCCAGGTCAAGGAGTTCTCCAGTGAATATCAGATCGTTGTACCCAGACAGGGGAGCGGGAAGCGGATGAAGATCCGCGTTGAGCCGGCCTCTGACCGGGTGTCGGGGCCGGAGATGGAAAGGGCCGTCTCCCGGTTCATAGAGGCCTTCAAGTACCGGATTACGGTTACCCCGGATGTGGAAGTGGCGGAGGTGGGGGAGTTGCCCCGCTTCGAACTGAAGGCCAAACGTCTGATCCGTGAGACTTAGGTCTCTTAACGTCAACCCGAACCATGGGAGGATAAAGTTATGAAAAGGAATTTTTCGATTCTGGTGACATGTTGTCTGACCGTAGCTTTATTAATCGGGATACCCGTAGTTGCCATCAGCGCCTCTAGTTATATCCATATTGGGGCTACTGTATCACAGACAGGTCATTTTTCGTCCGAGGTTGGGCCTTTTAAACGGCTCATGAACGCCTGGGCTGACCTGGTGAACGGGCAGGGCGGCATCATGGTTAAGGAACACGGCAAGAAATTGCCCGTCAAATTCACCATTTATGACGACAGGAGTAACCAGGCTACCGCGAAAAAGTACTATGAACGTCTGGTCACGGTGGATAAGGTGGATCTCCTGTTGGGGCCCTACAGCAGTCCTTTGACCTTTGGCGCAAGCACGGCAGGTGAAAACCATCAGGTGCCCTTTATAGCCATCTGCGCCAACTCACCCAAGATCTATACGCGTGGGTTCAAGTGGATAGTGGGGGTTATTGATTTGGGACCACGTTACACCTACCGCTACTGGGAAATGATTAGGAGTGAGGGCAGGGCCAAGAGCGTTTCCTTTGTGGTTGAAGACACGATCCATCCCCTAAGTGTATTCAAGGGATCTAAAAAATTAGCCGAAGAGGCAGGGCTTAAGGTGCTCTCAAGAGATATTGTACCGGCCAAGACACGTGATTTCACACCCATTATTACCAAACTGAAAAAAGAGGCCCCAGACATCATATATGTCTCATCCAACATTCCCTTTGCGATTAACTTTATGAAACAGGCCAGGGAGATGAAGCTTAACCCCAAAGAGTACCACTGTATTCACCACAGCGGTATCTTCAGGGATGCCCTTGGGAGTGCCGCCAACTATGTGATTGGCCAATCCTACTGGGTAGAGGGAATGAAGCTGGGTGATACAAAGCTGATCAAAGATGTACTCAAAAAGGCCAACATCAGTGAACCTATGTATCCCTGGGCTCCGGCTTATGTGGCCGCCTTCCAGATCGTTCGTGCCGCCATTGAAAAAGCGGGCACCCTGGATAAGAAGACATTGATGGAGAACTTGAAAAGGCTGAGAATGGAGACTGTGTTGGGAGAGGAGTATTTTAACGATACAGGCTATGGCTCCATCAATACATATCCGTCTCAAATTCAGGAAGGCGTATACAAGGTAATATATCCGGCAGATGTGGCCACGGGAAAGCATGTCTATCCACGTCCCCCCTGGAACTAGCTGTCTTCATAGGCCAAGATCGTAAACTTTGAGCCGAGTTTCAATATATTGTGATGCCGATAGTGAAAAGATACTGGATACTGGTTTCTGGATGCTGGATGGAATAAGGAATTCTGTTTTATTTTCTTAAGCCACATAAAAGGACCATCTAACTGATGATGCTCTGGACCAATGTAGATACCAAGTTTTTATCCCCGCTAAAGACGGGATTTTCGACCAGCATCGAGCATCCAGTATCCAGCATCGCTTCGCCTCAAGGAATGAACTTGTATTTTCCCCAACTCGTCTGTTTGAGGCGAAGCTTCGCTAGAGTTTCGGAAGGATAGGCGTGTCAGCAGATTTCATCCAGCTCCTGGTGGGAGGGGTCCTCTTGGGCGGTATCTATGGTCTTGCCGCCTTCGGTCTTTCCATCACCTTTGGGGTCCTGAATGTCCTAAACCTGGCCCATGGGGAGTTCCTCATGCTGGGATCTCTCCTGAGCTACGGGCTCTTTGTGAGCGTCGGCATAAATCCGTTTATCGCCGCGATTGTAGTCATCCCGGTCTTTATGGTGTTGGGTATCGGATTTTATCTCCTACTTTTGAAAAAGATCAGCGACAAACCTCCGCACCAATTGTTGGTTGCCTCCATCCTTGTTACCTTGGGCGCATCCCTGTTTATCGAAGACATAACAGCCTTTTTCTGGGAGCGCCCGGTAACCGGGATCTCTTACTCACTTCCGCCGGTGGAATTGGCCGGGGTGGTGATCTCATCAACACGTCTTCTCATACTCCTGTTCATCTTTGTTCTTGCCCTTGGCATGCAGCTTTACCTTCGGAGGACCTATGTGGGGAAGAGTATCAGGGCTATCACCCAATGCCGGGAGGGCGCCAAGGTGGTCGGGATACACATCTCCAGGGTATCAGCTCTGGCCTTCAGCATCGGCATGGCCTTGGCCGCTTCTGCTGGCGCCTTTTATGTAACGCTTTTTACTGTAACCCCTGTCATGGGGATTCCATTAACGGTAAAGTACCTCTGCGTGGTTGTCTTGGGAGGCCTGGGGAGCATTGTGGGTTCGGTCCTCGGAGGTCTCATCCTGGGTGTGGCCGAAACCCTG
>DREN01000017.1 GCA_011051075.1 Deltaproteobacteria bacterium
TCAAGGCCCTGGAAGTGACGGCGGCCCAGGACTGCGGTTTTGCCCTGAACCCCATGCTGGTGGAGGGGCAGTTTGAAGGCAGTGTGGCCATGGGAGGGCAGGGTGGCATGCTGACCGAACACCACTTCTGGGATGGAGGGCGGTGTCTGAATCCCACGCAATTGGAATACAAGGTTCCCCTGGCCTGCGACATGCCCAGGATTAACAACATCATCGTGGAGTCCCTGGATCCGGCCGGCCCCTACGGGGCTAAAGAGGCCGGCATGTCCATAGCCATGAGCGCGGCCCAGGCCTATGCGGCTGCCATAAGTAATGCCATCGGCGTGACCCTGACGGATTTCCCCATGACCCCGGAAAAGATCCTCAAGGCCATTGAAGACAAGAATCAGCAGGGCAAGTAGGCGCGCTGTCTCTCCTCATTGGAGAAATGCGGGTTAGTTACCGGATAGATAATATAGATTCCGTTGAAGGACGGGATGGTTGAATTCAGAAGTCGAGTCTTGAGAGAAGAAGAGAGGGAATTTGTTGATCTTTTCGAAAAAGGGCTGCAGAGAAAGGTGGATGCAAACGGGATACTCCCCCTGGGCCTTTCCGAGAAGCATTTCTTTTGCCTCAAGGTAATCATCCATGGTTTCGAAGTTTGAGTTCCAGGGGGTGAGGGGAAAGGTAGATCTGACCCCGGAGATAGGGCTGGTCATATTTCCTTACATAGTGCTTGAAAAGGGTGAGGGGAACGATGAGCGGAACCAACTCGGCGTGAAAGTCCCGGATCACCTCCAGGAGTTCCCGCTTTTCATCCGGGGTGAGCTGCTTCTTGAAATAACCCATCATGTGCTGAAGCACGTTGGTGTTTTTCTTCACCGTGGCACGCAGCTTCAGGGCCTCCATGAGCAGTGCTTCGTATTGTGCATAAACTTCCGCGATCTTCATCCCTTTGGCCTGGGCCACCAAACGTCCCATTTCCCTGTAATGTGTGGTGCTGTGCGAGAGAACTTGCAGCTTATGGGCGGTGTGAAATGCGACGAGACGTCCAATGGTTTTCCGTTGGTCCAATGTGCTCCGCCACCTTTTGAGGGTGAAGATACGTTCAATGAAATTCTCCCGTATGCCGGGGTCATGGAGACGTCCATCTTCTTCAACGGGGAGGAGGGGAAAATGCGCCATGAATTCCTTCGCGAAGAGTCCAACCCCTTTTTTGACAGGCAGGCCGCCCTCGGTATACACTTTCACCCGTTCCATACCGCTGCTGGGCGATTTGCTCTTGAAAATGAACCCGCACAGGTTTCCCTTCTCCAATTGCCTCACCCTTTTTTTCGCCCACGTTGTGAGGATATCGGTCATGTCTTTCTTCGTTTTGATCGTGAGAAGACGGGGTGATGCAGGATCGCCCACCAGCCGCATGGGTTCCCGCGGGATGCCGAGCCCCGCCTCGGTTTCCGGACAGACAGGGACAAATTCCACATATCGGCCCAAGGTGTCCGTCACATACCGGTCATGGGCATGTCCGCCGTCATATCTCACCGTCTCGCCCATGAGACAGGTGCTGACCCCGATTCGTATTTTGTCCATGAGCTTGATTCCTTGATGATTTTCTGTGGCAAGTATACATGAAAACACCTTTCGAGACAATAGAAAGGCGGGTTAATTCTTGATAATAGCATGAGATTAGGATATTATCCAGGTCAGTTGTAGGATGATCGGAAACAGAAATTCAGGAGGATGCCCAATAACGGGGAAATAGCAAAGAGAGGAAGGAGGCAGCACAATGAAGGCGAGAAAGATCAAAGACAACATTTACTGGATGGGCTCTGTGGATTGGGACAGGCGTCTTTTTGACACCCTTGTCCCGCTTCCGGACGGGACAAGCTATAACGCGTATCTCATCAAAGGGAGTGAGAAGACCGCCTTGCTGGATTCTGTTGATCCGCCCATGGCCCATGAACTACTCTCCCAACTTGAAGGGATTCCAAGACTGGATTATGTCATTTCCCATCACGCGGAGCAGGACCACTCCGGGACAATTCCTCAGGTGCTTGAAAAATACCCCGAGGCGAAGCTGGTAGCAAGCTCCAAGGCAAAGGGCATGCTTATGGATCTTCTGCAGGCACCTGAAGAATCTTTCAAAACTGTCGAAGACGGTGAAACTCTTTCTCTTGGCGACAAAACCCTGAAGTTTATCTATACCCCGTGGGTCCATTGGCCTGAGACCATGTCGACGTATCTGGAAGAAGACAAGATCCTTTTCAGTTGTGACTTTTTCGGGTCCCATATCGCGACCACCGACCTTTTTGTCACGGATGAAGGGCGTGTATTGGAAGCGGCGAAACGCTATTTTGCCGAGATTATGATGCCCTTCCGAGCTGTCATCCAGAAGGACCTCGACAAACTGGCATCGTACGATATAGAAATGATAGCACCCAGTCATGGGCAAATATATCCCCGGGCATCCTTAATTATTGATGCCTACAAGGACTGGGTTCTCGGCGCTCCCCGGAACAAAGTCGTGCTCCCATATGTAACCATGCATGAAAGCACAAAGCAGATGGTCGATCATCTTGTATCTGCCCTTGCGGAGAAAGGTGTCGGGGTAGAACAGTTTAACCTTGCTGTCACGGATATCGGGAAACTTGCCATGGCCCTGATTGACGCGGCCACAATCGTGGTTGGAACCCCCACAATCCTGGCCGGACCTCATCCTTACGCCGCATATGCCGCTTTTCTTGCAAACGCCCTGCGGCCTAAAACAAAATACCTTTCCATTATTGGTTCATACGGGTGGGGAGGGAAGACCGTGGAGGTCCTTGCAGGGATGATTCCCAACCTCAAGGTAGAAGTCATAGATCCGGTCCTTTGCAAAGGGCTCCCTTCGGAGGATGACTTCAAGGCATTGGATACCCTGGCTACGACCATTGCGGAAAAACACAGAGAGCAAAATATTTTGTGATACCCTTATCCGGTGATCAGAATCCCCGGATAAGGCATACGCTATTGGGGCTAGCCAAGGGCTAGAAATAGGCGTGGATGTTCTTGATCCTGGCGGCCATGTCGTCGAGTTGAGCAGTCAGGGTTTGCAGAAAGGTCTTGGAATCGGAGGCGCTTTCCCGATCCACCCTGGTTAAGACGCCCGCCACCTTGATCTCCACGGGGGTTCCCCTCACGTCCAGGGGCTCAAGGTGCAAGAGTCTCATGCTGCGGCGCAAAGCAAGTTTTCCGTCCGACTCCGGCGTCATGGGAAGCAAGGCTACCACACGTTTTCTTCCGATTTGCCCCAGCACATCCGTTTCCCGGAAGATCACCGCGAGCTTTCGCAAGACCGCATCCATGAGAGACTGGCGGCTCACGGCCTCTGCCCCTTTCTTGGTCCTGACCTTGGCCTTTACCAGGGAAAAACCCAAGGCGGCAAAGGGTGTGTCATACCGTTTGGCCCTGGCCATTTCCTTTTCCAGAAAAAAGACCAGTTCTTCAGTTTTCAGGATGCCTGAAGGGAGGCCTTTCCCTGCCTCCAGATCCTTGATTTGCTCTTTCTGGACCAGGATCTCAGCGTGAATCCGCCGAAAATCGTTCTCGTCGATCTCCCCTGCCTCCACCTTGGACCGGACGATCTTGAGGATTTCTCCCAGCTCCTCTTTCTCGTTCACGCTACGTTCCAGGGTCTGGAGCACACTGAGACGCTTGACCGGTGTCTTTTCAGATTGGGCTCCCTGGTTTTTCAGCCATTCCAGCCGCAGGGTGTCCAGCATGTCATCCACGCGCTTGTTCAGTTTCTCTTCCAGTTGCGCAAGAACATCGTCCTTGACGTCCATGCTGGCCAGCTTCTGAACAATATTGGATTTGACATCCGTCATGACTTTCTGGAGATGCTCTTCCCCCGCGCCTTCCTCACCCTCGGCCACATCAGCACCCATCTTGACGCCGAGTCGTTCCACATAGTCCACCAGCAGTTCGGAGAGGGCATTTTCATCGCCTGTGCCTTTGCGGATCTCGGCCGCCAGGTAAATGAGTTCAGCGGCCTGGGAAGGATTTTTTTTCATCTCTTCAAAGATTTCTTCGCCGTCTACGCCGATCTGTTCCGAACTTTCATGGATGATTTTCGCGAGACCCTCACTTTGAAGTTCACGTCCCAGATCCTGCACCAGCTTCAAATATTCCGGCAGAGACATGCCTTCTTCCAGGAGGAGGCTTTTGATCTTGGGAAGGAGCCTTTTGAGCTCTGCGGGATCGGGCACCAGCCGTCGGAGGATCTGGGCCAGCCGGGAGGTGCTGATGCGACCTGCCTGGTACTCTTCCCTGATGAGAGAAAGAAGAACCCGGTCAGTGATCTCGTTGCTCTTTTCCAGGATCTCTTCTTCGTTTTCGTAGTTGATCCCCAGGGCCTTCTGGGCCTGCATCCCGGCCATAAGCTGATGTTTCATCTCGAAAACGGCTGAGGCCAGTTCGGAAATTTCCACGCTTCCCTGACCGGAGAGGTTCTTTTCCACCTCCTGCTCCAGGACTTCAAGCTGCATATAGAGTAAGGCACCCTGACCCTCGGGAATATCCGCCATGGTTTGGGAGTCGGCGCCTTGCTTCAGTTCCCCGGCGGACCCGGCCTGACCAATGCCAGGGGCCTGCGTCGGCCCAGGACTTTCCACGGTATTCCCAGAGGGGGCAGCGTTAGCGGATCGGGTTCCGCTTTTGACATCTCCTTGAAGATGCCCCTGGCCTCCGCTTCCTGGAGTACCATGGCTGTTTCCCCCTGCAGAAGCGATCCGCGCTGTATTACTTCCTGGCGCGCTGTTTTCTCCGGAAATCCCTCCGACCACGTTGCCGCCTTTTTGCTCCAGGGGCCCGATTTGCCCTTTCAGGTCCGTCTGATCCATATCGCGGGGGACCTCCTGCCTGTTCACCCGAGCAGAACTGTTTTCCGCTGTACCGCTTCCAGGGTGACCGTGCCCCCCGGAA
>DREN01000214.1 GCA_011051075.1 Deltaproteobacteria bacterium
CTAATCCCTAATCTCAAAACTGTCTCAAAAACCGTATATCGTTCCTGAAAAAGAGCTGGATATCATCTATTCCGTATTTCAGCATGGCAATCCTCTCAATTCCCATGCCAAAGGCAAAACCGGTGTACTTATCCGCGTCATAATCCACGAACCGGTAAACCTCAGGGTCGACCATACCCGAACCTAATATCTCCAGCCATCCGGTCTGAGAGCAGGTCCGGCATCCCTTTCCCCCGCACAGGACACAGAGGATATCCACCTCAGCGCTCGGCTCTGTAAAGGGAAAAAAGCTGGGCCTGAAGCGAAGCCTGGTCCGGCTGCCAAACATCTGCCGCACAAAGCTGGTGAGGGTCCCCTTCAGATCACCAAAGCTCACACCCCGGTCCACCAGAAGCCCCTCCACCTGATGAAACATGGGGGTGTGGGAAACGTCTGAATCGCGCCTGTACACCTTCCCGGGGGCAATGACGCTCACGGGAGGCTTTCTGGTCTCCATGACCCGGACCTGAATGGGGGAGGTATGGGTCCTCAGAACCACATTCTCGGATATGTAAAAGGTGTCCTGCATATCCCTGGCAGGATGATCCCTGGGGATATTGAGGGCCTCGAAGTTGTAGTAATCCAGCTCAACATTGGGGCCCTTGACCACCCTGAACCCCATCCTGGTGAAGATACCGCACACCTCCTTTATCACCAGGGTGATGGGGTGAAGATGTCCGTACACGGGCTCTCTTCCCGGCAGCGTAACGTCGAAGGTTGTCCCGACATCCACCCTGCCGGAGCCCAGGGAGTCCCTGGTCTCCTTGAAACGCGCGGACAGGTTCTTTTTCACAAGGTTGGCTAACTTTCCCACCCCGGGACGTTCATCAGGGGGGAGGCACCCGACCTTCTTCATCATGGAGGTGAGCAGGCCCTTCTTGCCCAGGTACCTGATCCTCAGGGTCTCCAGCTCGGACGGGTCAAGGGTTGACCCTATCTCCCCAAGTGCGCGTTTTTCCAGTTCAAGGATCTCTTCTTTCATCTCATCTATTCTGCCGGAAAATATGGGCCGGGTTACTGTACCATGGCCGCCAGCCTGGAAAAGGCCACCGGGTCATTAACGGCAATATCAGCAAGTGCCTTGCGGTCTATGGCAACCCCCGCCTTCTGAAGCCCCCCAATGAAGCGGCTGTACGACAGTCCATGCTCCCTGGCAGCGGCGTTGATCCTTACGATCCAGAGGCTCCTAAACTCCCTCTTTCGGGTCCTTCTGTCGCGATAGGCGTACATCCCGGCCCTGGCAACAGCGGTTTCAGCGGTCCTGTACTGCTTGCTCAGACCTCCCCTGTAGCCTTTGGCAGCCTTCAGTATCTTCTTTCTTCTTCTCCTGGCCTTGAAGCCTCTCTTTACTCTCGGCATTGTTAAACCTCTTTGTTGTATACTATTTAAGAAAAATATCTTGGGTTAGCTATTCCGCAGCTCTAAAGCGTCTGCGGAGGTGTTATCCAACTGATCCTGGTCCCGCCACAGGCGGGACTGGATGCTTGATCCTGGATGAAAAAAGGTCTGATTCCTTATAGATATCCGGTATCCAGAAACCAGTATCCAATTCCGAAATAGATCGTTCAGCGGTACGGAATCAGCCTGGCCACCTGTTTCAGGTTGGTGGAATCCACCAGGGTCGATTTTCTCAGACCCCGCTTCCTCTTGGTACTCTTCTTGGTGAGGATATGGCTCGAAAAGGCCTTATTTCTCACAACCTTGCCCGAACCCGTGGTCTTGAACCTCTTGGCCGCACCACGGTTTGTCTTTATCTTTGGCATTTTTACCTCCATATGGGGAAATGACCCGCATAAACGTCAGAAAAACTCCACCCCTATCCGCCTCCCGAATTCCTGGTCCCGGCGCCTGTGTCATGACAGACCCTGGCACATAGGGGACCTTCCCGGCAGATCCGTGGACGTAAACCGCGCACCCTGAGGCCGACGGTCTTCAACCGGGCGTCAACCGTGCCTTATTAAGGGGTTTTGCCGAGGGATCACAGCCCAGGGCATCGGAGCAATCAACCACGGGTCTGAAAGAACATACCAGGCCCGGCAGCCCTTACACCTACAGGACCATACCCGAAACCCCTTACTTAGGGATAATGACCATTGTCATCCTGTTTCTGGCCTCCCTGGTGGGGGGCTGTTCCACACTTCCAACCTCGGACACCTCCTCGGCCACCCGCTTGAGGAGGTCCACACCGGCGTTCATGTAGGCCATCTCCCTCCCCCTGAAGAACACCGTTACCTTTACCCGGTGCCTCTTGTCGAGGAATTTCTTCAGGTTCTTTATCTTGAACCCCAGATCGTGGTCCTCCGTGTGTGGCCGGAGTTTGATCTCCTTCATCTGGCCGCCCCGGCTCTTCTTTCGCGCCTCCTGAACCTTCTTTGCGGTCTGGTATCGGAACTTTCCATAGTCCATCACCCGGCACACCGGAGGATCTGCATTGGGCGCCACTTCCACAAGATCGAGGCCCTCTTCCCTGGCGATTCGTATGGCATCACGAACCGGCAGGAGCCCTAACTGCTCACCTTCTGCGGAGATCAGTCGTACCGTACTCGAACGGATCCGTTCGTTTATCCTGACGTCATCACTTTTCTTTCTTATGGCCATTACCTCCTTTGTTTAGATTCTTCAACAATCAGGTCTATGAACTCCTCCACGCTCATGAGCGGAAGGTTCTGACCGTTCCTCTGCCTTGGTGTAACACCGTTATTATCACACTCCTTATCCCCGACAATCAACATGTAGGGCACCTTGTTCATCTGGGCCTCTCTCACCTTAAGGCCCAACTTCTCATTCCTGAAATCGCCCTCACCCCTGACCCCCGCCGACCTGAGGGCGTCAAGGATCTTCCTGCCATGGGGGATATTCCTGTCGGTTACCGTAAGTACAGTGGCCTGCACCGGTGAGAGCCATGTGGGAAACGCGCCTGCGTAGTGCTCTATGAGGACCCCGATAAACCTCTCAATGGCCCCAAGGATGACCCGATGTATCATCACCGGGCGGTGCTTCTCCCCATCACTGCCGATATATGTGAGGTCGAACTTCTCAGGCAGCGTGAAATCACACTGTATGGTGGCACACTGCCACTTCCTTTCCAGCGCATCTTCCAGTTTAACATCGATCTTGGGGCCGTAGAAGGCCCCATCGCCCTCGTTGATCTCGTACTCCAGCCCGTTATCATCCATGGCACTGATCAGGGCCCGCGTGGCCATGTCCCAGTCCTGGTCAGTGCCGATGGACTTTTCCGGGCGGGTGCTGATCTCCAGATCGTACCTGAAGTTGAAGATGTCCATCATCTCCTTTACAAAGTCCAAGACCCCCTTTATCTCCTGGTCAAGCTGCTCGGGCGTGCAGATTATATGGGCATCATCCTGGGTAAACTCCCGGACCCTGAAAAGACCGTTTAAGACCCCTGAACGCTCGTGCCGGTGAACCGTGCCCAGTTCAAAATAACGCTTGGGCAGGTCCCTGTAGCTTCGCATCTTTGAGCCGTAGATAAGCATATGGGAAAGGCAGTTCATCGGTTTTATGCCGTAGGACTGCTCGTCGATCTCAGTGAAATACATATTCTCCCGGTAATTCTCGAAGTGTCCCGACTTCTTCCACAGCTCGGTCTTGAGAATCTGGGGACCCCTTGCCAGATCGTAACCCCTTTTCAGGTGCTCGCTTATCTCGAACTCCTCTAAGATATGCCTCAGCATGGCGCCCTTGGGGTGCCAGACGATCATGCCTGCGCCGATCTCTTCGTAGGTGCTGAAAAGCCCTAATCGGGGGCCCAGCCTGGTATGGTTTCTCTTCTTGGCCTCTTCCAGCCTGTTAAGGTATCTCTTGAGGGCCTTTTTGTCGGCAAAGGCAACCCCGTAGATACGGCTCAGCATGGGCCGGTTTTCATCGCCCCTCCAGTAAGCGCCGGCCACCCTGGTAAGGGAAAAGGCCTTGATCATCCCCGTGTGAGGGATATGGGGCCCCCGGCACAGATCGGTGAAATCCCCCTGGGTATAGAGAGAGACCGTGTCAGCCCCCAGGTCGTTGATCAATTCCACCTTGTAATCTTCGTGGTCGGCCCTGAAAAACTCAACGGCCTCCTGGCTCGGCATCTCTTTTCTCACAAAGGGGAGCCTGGCCTTTATGATCTCTCTCATCTTCTCTTCGATCCCTGGGAGGTCGTCTTCCCTGAAAGGACGGTGAAAATCAAAGTCGTAATAAAACCCGTATTCAATTGAGGGTCCTATGGTAACCTTTACTCCCGGGAAGAGCTCTCGCACGGCCATGGCCATCACGTGGGAAGTGCTGTGTCGAAGGATGTTAAGGCCCTCCTCCGTATCCATATGGACCGGTTCCAGCTCCGCCCCGGTCTCTATGTCTGTGGATAGATCCCTGAGTTCCCCGTTCACCTTCACGGCAACAACCCTGTCAAGGCCTCCAACGCTGAGGTGTTTCAGGGCCTCTGCCGCGGTGAGGGACTCGGCCTCAACCTGCTCCGGGGCACTGTCTTTCAAGGTAATGAGAAAAGTCTTCATGGTTTCCGCCCGTCAAAGAAAATAAGGCATCTGAAGTAAAGAGTCACTTCTCAAGATGCCTCACGAAATCTTCACTTAAATTATCAACGCAGTTGGGTATAGCGGTAAAGAAACAGCTCTTGAGTAATCGTTGTCAGTCATAATCCCATGGGGAACGGGGTCCATGCCCATTTTCCGGCCTTCCCCTGGACCATCCCACCGGCACCGGCGAGGCCACGATAACGCCCATAACCGGCCTCCTTACCTGGTCCGTAAAACCGGATATGAACAAAGATAATGATTTTAAATAATAACGTAACGAAATGCAAGCAAAAAATAAACGCACCCGGCATTCTGTGGTCCAAGGGGCATATTGCAGGTTCGAGGCCTCCTCTGCATCATAAAAC